>NZ_KV805669.1:0-269 GCF_001811625.1 Globicatella sp. HMSC072A10
AAGCGCATTTCCCGATTCTTCCCATCTTGATAGGCTACATGGTCTTCATCAGCTTCAATGTATAGGCAGTCTACTTGACGTTTTTCTCCCACCGGCAACGTAACAGAATCCGGGCAATACTTATGCACAATATTCTTGACGGTCTGACGACGATGAATCCCGATATGTTCGAAACTATCCAGGGTCGCTTGATAAGAATGCTTACTGGCCTTCTCGTAAATGGCTGCCTCTAAATCTAGATCCACGCGCTGGTGAGGTGTGAGCGATAA
>NZ_KV805670.1:0-205 GCF_001811625.1 Globicatella sp. HMSC072A10
TTTCCAAGGAATCGAGTACTCTAACGACCGTACTAATGGATACATAGGTATTTTTAGCAATCAGTGAAGCAGATTGTACGAGTCTCAATTGTTCTTTTACGAGTTGTTTTTGTAAGTTAGAAATCTGACAATTTGGCTCTACTAAATTGGTTTGTGCCATAAAGGTTTTCTTACACGCTTTACATATAAAACGTTGTTTTTTTAG
>NZ_KV805671.1:0-1457 GCF_001811625.1 Globicatella sp. HMSC072A10
AAAGGTCATGTAGAAGGAAGCGTTAGGATAGTAAGAAAGAATGCTTTTGCAATTAAATATGAATTTGATAGCTTTGAACAAGCTTGTGAACATTTAGAAAAAGAACTTTTTAAAATGAATAAAACTTCGTTAATAGAAGATGAAAAGAAAAAACTTTTAAGCTTAAGACCAAAATATGATTTAGCTAAAATAACTGAACAAAAGGTTGATGCTTACTCATTTGTTACAGTCGATAACAACAAATATTCTGTACCAGACTATCTAGTAGGTGAAACAGTAGTGGTTAGAAGTTATGCAAGAGAAATTAAAATTTATGTAAATGACAATCTTGTTTGCACACATAAAAAGAAAGATGGTTCTTTGGAATATTCTATCGACATTAAACATTACTTAAATACACTAGATAGAAAACCAGGAGCAATTAGAAATTCGCTTGCCTTGAAAAGCACTCCATACCTTAAAACCATCTTTGATAAATATTTTATCAAAGAACCAAGAAAATTTGTAGAGATAATTAAAGATAATAAGGAAAAAAGTACTGATGAGTTAGTAGATGTATTTAATGAATACATTAAATATGGCGAAAATGGAGTTCCAAAAGATGTGATAAAGCAAGTTAATAGCATAGAATTAAAGACCAGAATGATAATATCATCCTACGATAATCTTTTAGTTGGAGGTAACAAATGAGTATTAAAGAAATTGCAAACGAATTAAAACTTTCATATCTAAGAGAATGTCATGGAATACTTCTAGAAGAAGCATCAAATCTAGGGTTATCAAATGAGGAGTTTTTACTTCTTTACTTAGAAAGAGAACTTGAAAGAAGAAAAAACAATGGTATCACCAGAAGAATAAGCCGTGCTAAATTTGTAAACAAAAAGTTTTTAGAAGATTTTGACAAAAACAAATACTCTTTAGAATTAAATAAAAAATTTGAATATCTAGAAAAACTAAAGTTCATAGAAAACAAAGAAAATGTACTATTGATAGGAACACCAGGATGTGGAAAAACACACTATGCAACAGCGTTAGGAATTAAAGCGTGTATTGAAGGAAAAAACGTATTGTTTACAACCGTTCCAAATTTAATAATTGAACTACAAGAGTCAATGAGTAAAAACCAACTAACAAATTACAAGAGAAACTTTGAAAAGTATGATTTAGTAATCTTGGATGAACTTGGATACATCTCATTTGATAAGGCAGGATGTGAAATACTCTTTAATTTACTTTCTTCAAGAAACGACAAAGGTTCAATAATATTAACAACAAATTTAACATTTGATAGATGGGAAGAAGTATTTAAGGATCCGATGCTTACAGGTGCGATAATCGATAGATTAGCGCATAGAGCACATATCATGGATATGTCACGAGAAATAAGCTACAGGATGGAAGATACAATTGAATGGTCAAAATTAAATAGCTGAAAAAACAAGAAAAAAATTTTCTCC
>NZ_KV805672.1:0-327 GCF_001811625.1 Globicatella sp. HMSC072A10
GGCTCTATGTCAAGTAGTGTTGGTAAATAGTAATAGTTGCACTTGAACGCTTGTTCAAGTGCTGTTTTTTTACTTAAATTAAGCTGTCTTATTTTGCATTTCTAATTGTTTTTGGTATTCTTCCTCATATTTTTTAATGGCGTCTTCTTCAGCAAATAATAGTGGACGATAAGCTTCATTCTTCACATTATTATGAGCAGTCGATAATATAATTCTACTTCTTAAATGGTAGAAGTTTCGATATCCATAACTGATTCGTTTAATGACTTTAATTTTATTGTTTGTACCTTCCACACAACCGTTTGATAGCGTATATTTCAAGCTATT
>NZ_KV805673.1:0-296 GCF_001811625.1 Globicatella sp. HMSC072A10
TCCACTACATGAAGAACAATAACAATTTTGAACGTGTTATGGCAGCGGTCGAAGAACTGAATGGCATTCGTTGGGGATACGTTAGCACAGAAAGAATTTTATTTCTCTGCGAGCAATCAGAGCCGACAGAGGTATCTCTGGCAAGAGATGAGACAACCCATCAATCGGAAAGCAATTTGAAAGCTTATGCGAATCTGTTTCATCAAGCAGATAAGGAGGTCATTCACTATGGATAAGAAAGAACGATTAATTGAGTTATGTAGAGAATTACGATTACCCAGTATTCGGAAAATGGT
>NZ_KV805674.1:0-3665 GCF_001811625.1 Globicatella sp. HMSC072A10
CTTGACCAAAGGCCATTATATTTTTGTAGTAATTTTGCTGTGGACGATAAGAAAATGGGCTTAACTAGTGGGTCATCTGTTCAATCCGATTTGAAATACTTTGCGTGATAAAGTAACTGCTGATAGCTAATAATATTCCTAGAATGCTTATGATGAAATAATATTCGTATGGAGTAAATTTTCTTTTGTTGTTCAACTTTAGGGGGTCAGTACATATGATAACTTCCGTGTGTATAGGTTTTTTTTATTTTTCTGCTTTTTCTCGATTCTTGATTTCCTTAATACGATAAACAATTAAATTGCTCAATAGTGTTCATCATATTTAGAAAATATAATTTAAAAAATAAGGAATTCTAAAATCAATGGTACCCTATAATTAGTATTGGGTAAAGATAGGAAAACAAAGGCAATAATAGCTGGTTATATTTATTTAAAAAACAAGCTGGTTACATTTATTTAAAAAAGATTTGACAAGAATGGTTTACTAGTGTAAACTTTATTTAACATTAATGTTTACGCTCGTAAACGAAATGAGGAGAGAATATGAGTACTATAGCTGTAGACCTTCATATCACAGATGCTGAATGGGAGGTTATGCGTGTAGTCTGGGCGAATGATCGAGGGACTAGTAAAGAAGTCATCTCCATATTGAAAGAAAAAATGGACTGGAAACAAGCCACTATCAAAACGCTCTTAGGTCGACTGGTTGAAAAAGGCGTACTAAATACAGAGAAAGAAGGAAGAAAATTTATTTATACTGCCAATATTGAAGAGAAAGAAGCCGTAGGAAATTATACAGACGATATTTTCAACTGAAGGTTTAGATACTGTTTTCGTGGATCTAGAAAGTAAAAGAGCGGTGGTAATTTCTAAAGAAAGATTAAATTTAGATTCATTTACTCCGGCTTTGTCAGATGCAAACTATAAAGTCGTAGAGTAAAGAAGTAGCAGTTAGGTAAAATTTGAGAAGAGGTGCACAATGAAAAAAATTATTATTACACTTGGTGTAATTTTTCTATTCCTAGGTATAGGTCACACTATCGGGGCCCAATATTTTTCACAAAGATTTTTAATGAACACCAGTTTTGCAAACATAGATATTAGTCATTTAACAAAAGAAGAGGCAAACGCTAAAATTACAAGGGAGTTAGAAAATCATACCCTAACATTAAAAGAGAATAACGAACCAATAGGAAGCGTGACACTTGGAGACCTAGATCCGCAAATTAATTTAACCCCACAACTTGATTCTCTCATTCAAGAACAAAATCAAACAACCTGGTTGAATGGTTTGTTTAATGATAGTAATTATGAAGGGGTTGCTGAGGGAGATTTAGTAATTAATCAGGAGAAATTGAGCACCATGATTGATTCAATAACGCTGTCTGATACTACTCCCCTAAGTCCAACCGATGCAACAATAGAGTATTCAGAAGAGATGGGCTACTATATTGAGCCAGAGCAAATAGGAACTGAAATTAATCAGGATAAATTATTGGACTTAGTTTTAGACGGTCTTCAAGAGGGTCAGACAACGGTAGAAGTGAGTGAAGCTTATCTCGAACCTGACATTACATCGACGGATGAAAGCTTACTTTCAGAATTAGACCAGCTTAAAGTTTACAATAATCTTCAAATTACATTAACCATTGCTGGATATGAAGAAGTCATTACACCAGAATTAATTTTAAGTTGGCTTTACATTGATGAATTCAATGAAGTCAACTTTGATGAGGACATGATTTACGAATATTTAGGAACGTTAAATGAGCGTTATGCTACATATGATGACTATCGCCCCTTTAACAGTACTTTACAAGGAGAAGTTCAGCTTCTCCCCGGAACCTTAGGCTGGTCAATTGATCGTGAAGCAGAAACGCAAGCCATTTTAGCTGATTTACAAGCAGCGGTCCCAGTGGTGCGTGAACCGACTATTGTTGGAATAGGATACAATGGTACTTTAGATGATATAGGTAATAGTTATATTGAAGTGGACATGTTAAACCAGACAATGTTTGTCTACATCGATGGCAATCAGGTCCTTTCTACCCCTGTGGTAACAGGACAGATTGGCACGAATACAATACCAGGTGCTTATGCTATTTGGAATTTGGAAAGTCCTTCAGAATTGAAAGGCTATAACCCTCGAACTGAAAAGGATTACGTACAGCCTGTTGAGTATTGGTTAGCCTTTGATTATACCGGACAAGGTATTCATGATGCTAATTGGCAGCCATACTTTGGTGGAGATGCCTATTTAGTTAACGGGTCACTTGGTTGTATCAATACACCACCTGATATCATGCCAATCGTTTTTGAGTATGCTTATCCAGGAATGCCCGTCATCGTTTTTGAATAATGCGTTCGTACATCAAGATAAAAAGGCACTCTGATATAAAGGAACAATCGCAGCGTCAAACAACTGATGTTCACGAGCAAAACCCACGACAACATCGGGGGACCATTTATCTTGAAGCATCTTTTCGTCTGCCCAGTCAATAAAGGCGTTGGAATCCGCCCATTTAGGTCGCCTACCGCAGTGAAGACGTTGACGGTCATAATTAGCTTGTCCGGCATCGGCATCATATAGTGTGTAGGTATAGTCGTAGGTTTTACCGTTTTGTTTTTGGCGTTTCAGTTGCGTGATGGTGCCTCTTTTCACTTCATTATGAAGGGTTTGAGGTGATTGCCCTAATAACTTAGCAATAGCGCGGTGAGAATAGGCTTCTTTCTTGAGAATCTGAATGTGACAACGTTCTTGATAAGATAAGTGTGTCCCTTTTCGTAAGACTGTGTTAAACTGGTCTTGCGTCATGTGAATTCATCCTTTTCTATTGAGAGTTAGTGGTAACTTCAATATAACATGAAATTCACATCGTTTTTTTATGGATTTTTAGAGGTGGCTAACCTCATTATAAAATCCACCACTTTAAATTTAGAGCTTTATTATTTTAATTTAGGAGGAAAAAATGAAACAGAATAAAAAATGGATAGGAATTATTTTACTGTCATCTGCCTTATTACTTGGAGCATGTGGCAGTGACGAGATAAATGAATCTACTGGAACAGATACAAATCAAACGACAACCGAAGAAACATCTTCAGAAAGTGGTGATCACGGCGACATGGTGCACGATGAATCTGGTGAAATCCCAGTAGGTTTGGAAAAAGCTGAAAATCCTACCTACAACGTGGGGGAGACGGCAACAATCACAGACGGGCACATGGAAGGCATGGAGGGGGCAGAAGCCACGATTGTGGGCGCTTTTGACACTGTAGCCTACGAGGTATCCTATGATCCTACAAATGGCGGCCCGCTCGAAGAGAATCACAAATGGGTAATTCACGAGGAGATTGCGGATGCAGGAGAGGAACCTTTCGAACCAGGAGACGAGGTAACCTTGGAAGCCGACCACATGGAAGGCATGGAAGGCGCAACGGCTACGATTGACGATGCTAAAAGCACCACAGTATACGTGATTGACTACCAGCCAACCACGGGTGGAGAGGAAGTCAAGAACCATAAATGGGTAACCGACTCGGAGCTTTCTGCTGAGTAAGAAACAGGGATATATCTAAAAAATAATATTGGAAGAGCAGCCGAGAGGAATTCTCAGCTGCTCTTCTTTTTAATTTTTTGATTGTCAAATTAAGCTAGAATTTTT
>NZ_KV805675.1:0-4679 GCF_001811625.1 Globicatella sp. HMSC072A10
TTATTTATGCTACGTATTACGGGAACTTAGGTAATAAGGTTAAGTTAGCAGGGCTTATCACATCATCTTGACAAAAATCCAAAATAAAAATCCCATTGACTGCCTTAACAATCAATGGGACGTTAATCATGTGGTTTTACCCAAACCTTAATAATCTGCCGATTATCTTCAGTCACTTAACGCGTGATTACGACCTTAACTACTCTTCTATATAAGTCTCATAGTAGTTCATCAAGATTCCGATGAAGGGTCTTTTCTTAGTGATCGAAGATGTTGCACTAACCCTTCTCTCTATAAACAACTCAAATAAGTCACACGGTCTTCATTATTAAATAACTTATAATTCCTTATTTATATCATTAAAAGATTAAAGATGCAGGAGTTAGCCAAACGTTATAAAAATTTATTAATAACCTGAAGTTTTTACGCGTAAGAGAGGTTGGAATGAACGCGTTAGGAAAATTAATACAATAATACAGCAAAGTGTTTCGGATAGAAACGCTCCCCCATTGACTAGGAATGAGTATACATATGGACTTTGACCTTCAGGTGCATAAGACCCCCAGAATGATACCCCCGCAATAAAGTGGACGATATAACGAGCTAATGATCCCACAATTGTCGCCATGGAAGCTATCCCCCATTGTTTCACACGATTTGTTGGTTCTTCTTTTAATATTTTTTGCATATAAGGTGCAAAGAAACCAGCGAAACCAATGACTGCAAAAGCGACAAAATATTCAACTACAAATTGTACTAACGTTAATACATACGCATTACCGGTAATGTATTGGAGTAATCCCCATAAAAATCCACCCAAGCAACCTGCCAATGTACCACGACGTAAAGCAAGAATAATAATTGGAATCATCTTGACAGAAACCTTAAAACTCCATGATGGCGAAGGAATCATCAAATCAATAAGTAGTGCTAAAGCGGCACAGATCGTAATCTCAATCAACGTTTGTGTCTTAATTTTTGACATAAAAAAACTCCTTTTCTTAACCAACACAAAAAAGGAGTTAAACATCTTGACGCAAGCATTACCTTGATCCAATAAAGGGTATAATCTCAGCCAATATGGCACCCCTTGTTTATGTTGAAATCTATATTTTAATAATGATTCTAACAAAAATAATGAAAAAAGTAAAATTAAATTTACAAACCAATTACTTTCAACTTTTTATAACTTGGAAGGTTGCAATAGGCATAAAAATTCCTAACAACATTACAAATGCTAATAGGACTTATTTTCAAAAAGTAATAGCAGGGAGTGGGCATCAAACAAGTCATTAAGACTCAGTTTGATGCCACTCAACCACTGCGCTTTGAATTAAATAGATATGCCTGAACAGAATTTAAAAAATTTTTGCCCACTCCCGATAAAGGCGACTATTAAGTAAACCATTAATGACCTTATAAATTGTTTGAAAGACCGGTGTTCTTTTAAAAATTTCGCTTGAACGATCGCTATTTTGAACAGCTTCATTAACATTGGGCAATGCCACTATCAATCGCTTTGAAGTGTTGCGTAATTTCTTCAAATTGTTGCAAATTCACTGATGGAGCTTTATTTTCTTGCATCAACTGGTCTAAGAACTCAGGCCTCATATCAGGTCGATTTAAATCATTTGTTTTTATCTTGAAGTTGATGAGATATTTAAGTAATTGAAAAACTAGAGAAGTTGATAGGAATAATATTTAATAGAAGAAAAATAACACAACTGATAAAATAAAGGATTTTCCCAACAGCAAAATTTTGGTGGTTGCCTAAAATGAAAAGGAAAAATAAATAGATAATTGTGAACATTCCAATAAATCTTAATCCGTGTCAAACTAAGATAGCAAAGACGTATGACAGCTATCAAGATTTCCAAAAATGGAAACGGACGAAACTAGAGGATGGGCATGTTATAACAGTTGAAAAATAAGAGAGTTGTAAAATCATATTGCTAGAGACATGGTATGTAGCTCTCTTTTATTGTATAATTTGGGTGTTGAAATTTTGATAAAACTAGAATTTTGATTAATGGTAATGAATGGGTAAATAGTTAAAGAGTGAGGTAATTATAAAACCATGTTACCTGGTGGTTTTACTAAAACAAGCAAAGTAATTACTGAATTGTCGTTTACAAATACGAAAGTTACTGTTATATATGAATCACAAGATGTTATTAATGTTTCGTAGGATAGTCTTATTGTAAAATTGAAGACAATAATCTATTTGATAATATTAATTCAATGACTACTTTGGGGTTGAAACATATTACTAAGGATATTGAATAAATTATATGTTAAGTGATAAGAGAAAAGTAAAGGATAAACTTGCACAGATGACATTGTCATAAAAGTTAAGTATTAATATAAAAGGTACAGTGTATGAAGGAGTGAAATACGGAAATGATGGAAACAGAACGTTTAATCATTAGAGTTCCTACTTATGATGATTTTGATGAATTATATTCAGTTCATGCCAATCCCGAAACGAATGTTTTTAATCCAGGATGGGAAAAACCAAGCAAAGAAGAATATATGAAAACTTTAAATTCAATGATTGATCATCATAAAAAGAATGGATTTGGTTACTATTCTTTAATAGATAAAGATGATAATCAAGTTTTTGGCTTGTGCGGTTTAAGGTTTACGACCATAAATGATAAAAAATATTTGAATTTGTATTATAGAATAGCTCCTTCGAAAATGAGAAAAGGATTTGTTAAAGAAGCAGCGATGAAAATAATTGAAACTATCACGACTGAACTAAACAATGAATATCAAGTAGTCGCGTTAACTTTAGATGAGAATATACCTTCAAGAAAAACAGCAGAATCATTAGGTTTAAAATATAATAAAGATTTTGATAATATAGACGGAGAAGGAAACGTATATTACTTTAGATAGGAAAAATTGTAAAACGAAATGTATTGAATGGCATTTTTCTTGTTGAATCATGTTTTGGATAGCGATTTGCTTGTAAATAGTAGAGTAGTTTTTATAAAATAAGTGCTAGGAACGGATTAAACTGATGACATTTTATAGTCAATATGATGGTGATATTTACTTATAAAAAGGTATGGCTCTCGGCATTTTCCTGCTAGCAAAATATCAGAAAATTTATTTGGATTAGATTGGATAGAGGTTGAGAGATAACCGGAGTTGATTATAAGGGATATTTAATGAAGACGTGGTTTATTTTAGTAAAGTTTTGCGATTAATCATTTAAACTCCTTATTCCAAAGACTCACTTTATGACATCCTGTCTTCACGGCACACAACGAATCAGATTTTTTCTTGGAGAGGACGAGACATGGGTTGTTCACCCATATACCCAGAAGGTAAGTAGGTAGCACTAGAATTTAAGGATAGGAAAGGGATGATATTGATGTCAAGAGAAACAGAAAATATTTTTAGACAGTTAGAAGTTTTTCTAGAACAACATGCGGATGAATATGAAAGTATTGATGAGGCGATTAATGATTATGTAGCTCGTTTTAATGATGGGTTGATTGATGAACTAGAAGATGATACTAGCAGAGTTTTGGAGTTGTTGGATGAAGCAATGGTAAGTGATGATGCTGATGAGCGCTTAGCACTTTTAGAAGAGGCAAATCAGTTGGAACCAGACAACTTAGATATTTATTGTGCTTTATGTTTTGAACGTTATGATGATATAGAAGCTGTTTCATTGATTGAAGAAAAGACAAAAGAATACTTGAAAACCCATCGTCGATTTATCAAAGAGGCTTCTTATGCGGGAGTTGAAAATCGTCCTTATTTTCGTGCCCGCAGATTATTGTTAGATTTCTATAAGGAACAATTGCTTTTTGGAAAAGCTCAAGACATAGCGAGGGAAATCTTACGATTTAATCCGAATGATAATTTGGGTGTTCGTTATAGTTTGATGGCGATTTATGTTCTATCTTTCCAACCTACAAAAGCGCGAATCTTTTTCAAAAAAGATTCAATGTATCAAAAGGACGATCAAATGTTATTTTACTTGGCAGTCAGCTTGATTCTTGAAGGAGACCTTAATTATGCCGAACGGATTATTCAGAAGTTATTGGAGATTAATCCTACAATCACTCAATTTTTCGTAACAAAAGAATTTAACAGTTTGCTGGTTTATGAATCGTTGCCGTTTGAATCTTATCAGTTCAATTCAGAAAGGTCACTTGCGATTGCTTTTAATGAGGTATTGAGTTTATTTCAGCATTCTGTATTTTTATATCGGACTTTCCAAAAAATATTAGAAAAAATTAATCCTGAATATTATCAACAATATTATGCTGAAAAATCAAATGGGATCGCCTTATACAGAGAATCTTATAAATTAGCTGGCACTGGAATCTTTACGAATATTGATAGCAGATATGTTCGTTCGCTATTATCAGAGGGGTTGCGGACGCTAGAGGACTTCCAAACCATAACAGAACATGAAGTTTTAGCGATTGAGGGAATCGGAAAAACAACAGTGAAGAAACTAAGAGACAATGGTGTTACTTTTAAAGGAGAATAGAAAATAATGATAAGCTCGTTTGCCGGTGGGTAGACGGGTTTTTGTTATCATCAAAAATGAGCCAGTAGTTACGAGAGAATGTAAGCAATTCATTGAAACGAAAAAATTGCGGTGGTTCAAAATACTTTAACTTTTTGATTGTCAAATTAAGCTAGAATTTTTT
>NZ_KV805676.1:0-4960 GCF_001811625.1 Globicatella sp. HMSC072A10
TATAAATCCACACCAAAAAGTATAGAGCCAAATTAATAAGGACATCCCAATTTTTCTTAGAATAAAAAACAAAGACACCGTCTGAATCATTGTCAGGCGGTGTCCTTTTTACGTCTTGTTGAGGAAACCTTTAACCTCTAAAGTAAAAGAGGCCACTATATAATTTAGGTTCAAACCAAGTACTTTTTGGGGGCATAATACCGGATTCGTCAGCGACAGTAAACAGTTCTTGAATAGCAGTGGGGTGCATTGCAAAGGCAAGCGGGTATTGTTCTAACTCTTGCAATGCACGATTCCCACCGACAAAATCAATCCGTTCATCAGTCCTAATATCTTGAATGTTAAGAATAGGCTCTAAAATTTGTTGGCTCAATAAAGTAGCGTCTAAAGCTTGTGGGTCATGTGTTTTTAATCTTAGTTGATACCATTGTTGATTTAACCATAAACCAACCGTACCTTTTTCAGTCGGTTGGAACGGCGCCTCAACAGCTTCTATATCAAATTCTTGGTTCAACTTTTCAACGAGTGCTTCTGGATTGTAAGGTGATAGATCACTAATGACACGGTGATAAGGCAGAATTGCCATTTCTTCCTCAGGGAAAATGACGCTCATGACTTTGCCATTGCCGACTGTTGCACTGGCTCTCACGGCAGCGGCTGTTCGATGATGTCCGTCGGCGATATAGATGGCAGGCATCTCAGCAAAATATTGGCTAATTGCCTCTTCAAATTCATGTGGAACGATGGTGATGGATTGATAGACGTCTTCTTCACTTTTAAACTCGATGATTGGCTGGGTGGTTTTTTGAATTTCTTCCACGACGGCTTTCAATCCGGGATGGCGTTTATGAACTAAAAAGATGGGACCGGTTTGGGCGCCTAGTTTTTCGATATGGCGTACGCGATCGTCTTCTTTTTCTTTACGTGTTAACTCGTGTTTTTTGATTAAATGATGTTGATAATCTTCAGCCGTGAAGCCTGCGATGATACCGGTTTGTTCGTGCGTATTGGTTTTTAATTGGTATAAATAATATTGTGCAGGTTGCAGTGGATAATACGTCAATTCACGTTGTTGTAATTCATCATGAGCTTTTTGATACACTTTCGCATCATAAGGCGAAGTCCCTTCAGCAAAGAAGGTTTCCGGTCGATCAATACCGATAAAGGCTAAAGGATGCTGTTGGACATAGGCCCGCGCTTCTTGTTCATTAAAGACATCATAGGGTAGGGAAGCTAATTGCTGAGCAAATTCAGGTTGTGCTAAATGTAAACTTAAGGGTGAAATATTAACCATGTTCTCCTCCTTTGATAATACGAATGCGACAAATACCATCGCCATTGGCTAAGTCTTCTTTAAAATGTTCAATCGAATTGCCATCGATATCCATTATCGAATAGGCATAGCCATCTTTACTTTGATTCATAAAATTCACAATATTAATGTCACGATTACCTAGCCAGGTCGTTAAACGACCAATCATATTGGGCTTATTTTCATGGAGAATACATAAACGCGTATACGCGCCAATCGGACCAATTGAGCAATTAGGAAAATTCACTGAATTAATGATATTACCATGTTCAACATACTGTCTTAATTGGCTAACTGCCATTTTCGCACAATTATCTTCCGATTCAGTCGTCGTAGCCCCAATATGTGGCGTAATGATGGTGTTAGGTAAACTAGCAGAAGTCGGATTAGGAAAATCAGTGACGTATTTCGCAATATGCCCTGATTCTAAGGCAGGACGTAAGGCTTCTTCATCAATTAAGGTATCGCGGGCATAATTTAATAAGACGACCCCTTTTTTAAATAATTGTACCACTCTTGCATCAATCATTTTTTCTGTGGCATCGACTAAAGGTAAATGCAAGGTAATATAGTCCGATTGAATATAAATATCCTCAATATTCGAAATGTGTTCAACTTCGTGTGAAAGGTTCCAAGCGGATTTTACTGAAAGAAAGGGGTCGTAGCCTAAGACTCTCATTCCTAAGGCTAAGGCAGCATTTGCTACTAAAACACCGATAGAACCTAAACCGATGACGCCAAGTGTTTTGCCGGCTAATTCATTGCCATTAAAAGCTTTTTTGGCTTGTTCAGCAAGTTTGGCAATGTCGGCTTCATCTTTTGAGGCTTTAACCCAATCAACACTTGACAATACATTACGAGAGGCGATGATCATGCCTCCGAGTACTAATTCTTTCACACTATTCGCATTCGCTCCGGGCGTATTAAAGACGACGATCCCTTTTTTAGTATATTCATCTAAAGGGATATTATTGACCCCAGCACCGGCTCTCGCAATGGCCACTAATTTTTCAGGAAAGTCTAAATCATGAATATTAGCACTACGAATAAGTGCAACTTTTGCGTCACTTAAGTTATTGGTTTCTTGATATTCTTCTTCGAATAAGTTTAGGCCTTTTTGTCCAATGGGATTAAATAAATAATAATCAAACATATTATCGGTTCTCTCTTTCAAATTTTTCCATAAAATCAACTAATGCTTGTACACCTTCCAAAGGCATCGCATTATAAATACTAGCGCGCATTCCACCCACTAAACGGTGACCGGCTAGGTTTACTAAATGATGGTCGCTCGCTTCTTTAATAAATTTTTTATCCAGCTGTGGATCACCAGTCACAAACGGAACATTCATTAATGAACGATCGTTCTTATTAACCGGATTACTAAATAATGCACTTTGGTCAATATAATCATATAGTAATTGTGCCTTTTTAATATTTTTCTGTTGAATTGCGCTTAAACCACCTTGATCTAACAACCATTTAAAAACGAGTCCACAAATATAAATCGTATAAGTTGGTGGCGTATTATACATTGAATCATTATCAATATAAGTATCGAACCGGTTCATGGTTGGTACATTGTCACTGATTTCAATTGGAATGATATCTTTATTAATAATGGATAATCCAACGCCAGCAGGTCCAATATTCTTTTGTACACCACCGTATATCATACCGTATTGAGTGACATCAATCGGTTCTGATAAATAACAAGAAGACATATCAGCTATTAAAGGAATGTCTTTAGTGTTTGGTAATTGTTTAAATTTAGTACCGAAAATAGTATTGTTTTCACAAATGTGGACATAATCAGCTGTTTCATTGAATTGAATTTTTGAAACGTCTGGTATGTAAGTGAAATTTTTATCTTCAGAACTAGCCACGATATTGATATAACCAAATTTTCTCGCTTCTTGTGCAGCTTTCTTTGAAAAATTTCCGGTTACAATATAGTCGGCTGATTTTTTTGGCATTAAATTTTGAGCAATCATGCCAAACAATGCACTGGCTCCTCCAGGTGTAAAAATAATTTCATAATTATCTGGAATATGGACTAATTTTTTTAAGTTAGTTTTTGTTTCTTGAAAAATATCATTATAAACGGAGGAGCGATGACTCATCTCCATTACCGATTGGCCACTGCCTCGATAATCTAATAATTCTTGGGACGCTTGTTGCAATACCTCTTCGGGTAACATCGCTGGCCCAGCAGAAAAGTTAAATGTTTTTCTCATCCTGACGACTCCTTTATAATGTTTTGTATAATCATAACGTAAACTAGCAGTTAATTCAATGGGAATTATTATTTAAATGAGAAATTGATTAAAATGGTTGACAGAATCGAGTGTTTAATTTATTATAAACTCATATTAATTAATAAAAACATTTTTGGACTAAGAGATTCGGGATATTTTCAAGAGAGTTTGCGGTTGGTGCGAGCAAATAGATGAACGAATGAAGACACAGCCAGTAATAAAATGTATGGTCGCAACATTATAGCGCGAGAAATATTCTCATTGAGGTAATAAGTGTGAGCTTATTATAAATAAAGGTGGAACCACGTTAAGACGTCCTTTACCCATATTCGGGTAGAGGGCGTATTTTTTTAGGATAGTCGACTGTCTCAATCAATTTAAAAAAGGAGCATATAGTATGAAAAAGATCAAAAGAATGTTAGTGGCGGTTTTAGGTTTAATGGTTGCATCTCCCGTTGTAATGGCGGCAGAACCCATGATTAATAAAGAAGATAAAGTAGTTGTCGGTTTTGATGATACCTTTGCGCCCTTTGGCTTTAAAGATGAAAAAGGCAATATCGTTGGTTTTGATGTTGATTTAGCAAGCGCCGTTTTTGATAAAATGGATGTGGAATTTGAATTTCAACCGATTGACTGGAGTACCAAAGAAACCGAATTGAATACCGGCAGTATCGATATGATTTGGAATGGCTATACAATTACTGATGAACGTGAAAAAGTAGTCGCATTCTCTGATGCTTATATGGATAATCGTCAAGTCATTATTATTAAAGCGGATAATGATATTGAATCGAAAGCTGATTTAGCTGATAAAGTGGTCGCAACTCAAGCAGAATCTTCCGCCTTAGAAGCCATTTTAGCAGATGAAGCCTTTACCAAAACCATCGATGGCGCAACACCGATTACCTATGCGACCTTTGTAGAAGTTTTCGCTGATTTAGACAATGGCCGAGCAGATGCGATTGTCGTTGACGAAACACTGGCTACTTATTATCTAAGCCAAAAAGACAATGCCGATAGCTACCGTATTTTAGAAGATAATTTCGGTGAAGAAGAATACGCCGTTGGTTTTAGAAAATCGGATAGTGAATTTGTAGAAGAATTCAATGCCGCTTTAAAAGCAGTAACCGAAGACGGTATATTTGATGAAATTAAAGCTAAATGGTTTGTAGAGATTAAAGAATAATCAGGTTCATTGAACAAAGAATCATTATCCAAAATGGTATCACTATAATCACGAACTTGAATATTACGATTAGCTTTCTACAAGTGGCAAGATAGGTTTGATAATGATTAGTTGATAAAACTGGCATTATTTCGGCGTTTTGTTGGTGCCGAATGAATGATTTCTAGTAAGTTTAGCTGAACTGCAACGTTCAATGATAGTCAA
>NZ_KV805677.1:0-1345 GCF_001811625.1 Globicatella sp. HMSC072A10
CCGCCAAGTTAACGCCCATGCTGGGCGCACATGGAAAATGGCACTAGCCAAATGATTTCGACTAATGCCATTTGTAATAGCTATTTTAAATTGACTTGTTCGGTAGCTGAACACATCTTATTTGAACTAAATTAGGTCGGTCAAAAATTTACTTTAGTTTGGTTTAGTTAAAGATCTTTTTGCACATAATGAATAATCTCGTTACTTGATAAGATGGTCTTAATGTGGTTTTTGATAAAGTCTGGTTTAATATTAAATTGGTCGATTTTTTCTAAAGGAATCCAAACTATTTTTTCTTTGAGATCCGTTTCAGATGGTAGGTTGTGAATATGGTCAACCTTCACCACATAATAAAACTCTAACGTATGTCGGATTTTATCAGCCTCCGCGCCTATCCCTTCATGAAAGAAATTTTCGCAAACAACTGCTAACCGCGTTACTTGACTAGTTAAGCCTGTTTCTTCAAATAATTCTCTTTCAACCGCACTAGCAGACGTCTCGCCTATTTGAACTCCGCCACCAATCATATAAAAATAATTACCGATTTTATTTTCAACGAATAACATTTTTTGTTCATGAATAATAATGCCCGCGCTCCGATAGCGAAACCATGTGTGTTCATGGTCAATTACACAATCATTTAACATATAAACCCTCCTTGTACCAAAAACTTATACTATTTAATTTGAGTGTTTATTTTATCATTTTTCTAAGACAGTGCAAAGAGGGGATACACTCACTCAGCCTCATATATTGTATAGTAGTCAATCATTTGTGACAAACGCTTATAATGACTCGCTCTGATTAAGCGACTTTCTGATACGCCTCTACCACTTGGTTTGGACTTTTAAAACCAAGTGTTTTAGTAACCACATTATTTTGTCGTCGATAATATCGTTGATGTGCCTTAATTAGCTCTTCAACACTTCTAAATTCTCGTCTATTGTAAAATCGTTCTGTATCCATTCGATGGCTTCGTTCGACTTTTCCATTTTGCCATGGACTATACGGTCTCGTTTTTTTATACTCGATTCCTTTTCGCTTTAGAATCTTCTCGAATATTGTTTCTGGCGAACTTGGATCGTCTCCATTTGTAAATTCCTTCCCATTGTCCGTTTGAATGCAGTTGATTTTAAATCCTATCCCTTCTTCTAACTCCAATGAAAAATGTGCCGTATGTGTCACGCTTTTCTCGTCTACTATCTTACAATACCGTTTGCGTGAATACTCATCGATTGCCGTTATCTGGTAATATCTGATTCCGTGTGTATCAAACCTTAAACATTCTCTTGGGACATACTTAATATCGATTTGTACTTTTTCTCCCAGATATCTCACTTCTGTT
>NZ_KV805678.1:0-202 GCF_001811625.1 Globicatella sp. HMSC072A10
CGGAGAAAACTTCACGATATTTCTTGATTTTGTTTGGTTCTTCAATTGTGACTACCACATTCAGCTCACTCAGCTCCGGGTCTTCTTTGAAGAAGTAACCGGGATGAAAGCTATAAGCCGATGTGGATTCCATGCCGATGACGATTCGATCGAAGTGATAGTCCTGATAAGCTTGAAGAATCCATTCTTTCAGTTCAGTGGC
>NZ_KV805679.1:0-335 GCF_001811625.1 Globicatella sp. HMSC072A10
ACCATTGATGTCACAACCAACACGCTAGCTGTTTCCACCCTGGTTCACACCCGCTAGTAGGCGAGTGGCAGCTTGAATCAGCGTGATAAGTATTCTATTAAGCGAGGCTGTTATAGGCAATGGTATCCTGGGATATCCCACAGTAACCAAGCAATTTCCAAATATAATCGAAAGGAGGTCCCTCACATGAACTTATATGTCGGTTTAGATGTTAGTCTAGCTAAGCTAGATGTCTGTTGCTTAACGGATGATGAACAATTTTCTGTTTTGTTAGAACGTTCTTTTAAAAATGATCACGACGGTGCCACTGAACTGAAAGAATGGATTCTTCAAGC
>NZ_KV805680.1:0-13443 GCF_001811625.1 Globicatella sp. HMSC072A10
TTAGCTGACCAACAGTTATTTTACACTAAGTCAAGAAATCAATATTTTGTTGATACTACTTTAAAAATAATGGCTAGCATCATCGAAGTGATAACGGGCGCTAAAATATAACGAATATTATACGCGGGCATCGCCAAACATAATGTCCCCAAATGAAGTAAAGAAGGCAATAAAATCAATAAATATGTCCACCTTTTAGCAAATATTACTGAAAAGGAGCATGCAAATAAAACCAAAATACTAACTGATGCCACACTCGTAATAAACGGCTTATGAACACCATCATGCGGAGCTTGCTGATAAGACAACTCAGCAATCAAATTACGTAGTGAATCTACTGCAAAATCATAATGCTGTAAATAAGGATCATAATACGCTTTCGGTGAATTGATCATATAATGAAACATTTGAGTCCCTGGCAAACCATGCTCCCATCCATTCACATCCCATAATGGTCGTATTTGCTGTAATTCTGCTCTTAAGTAGAGTAGCGGATATTGTTGACCAATGGTTAACCAGTTCTTTAACAACTCCTTTTGATGGGTGTTAATAAATTCTTTATTAAAGTCCTGGTGAAATTTGACTGGATCAATCATAACAGGGGTATATTTTTCTTGCCAAGTTGCTCGTGGTAAAATTTGATCTAAAAACTCATTTTGTTCTTCCGTTAATGGTCTTCCTGCATCAACCACTGCACCGATATGCTGTAATACCATACTATATTTCTCACTCGGTGAACCTGGTATAATAGCATATCGTTGATTTAATAATGTGTGATACCCCATAAAAATTAAAGCTGTTAAGACTATTATGATGGCTACATCTTTCCATTTATCAAAAGAAAAGAATAACCATATCACTAAAAATGCGATGCCTACATAAAACCCATTATGCCGACCTAATAGCACCACATTAAAGTTAAAGGCAAATATAATCTTCGAGCTCCAATGTTGCAACCAAGTTGGTTCAATAAAATAAATCCTTACTAAAAATAAGGTGACTAAAACTAAAGAAAGATTATACAAATTATCCTTATATAGAGTAACCATATTTGATAGTAACAAAGTCGTGAATAGAATGGTAAACACTACTAATAAAATATAAGATTTTTTAAGTCGAAGATCCAATAATTGCTTGCTAAAATAAGTCAGGACCATGATGGAGCCCACCACTTGCATCAAGGTATACACGACTGGCGTTCCGATTAATTTATAAGAGAGTTTCATCAATAAGGTGGTCAAGACCGGATGCCAATCCGATAAGGGAATACCTCCCATTGCTTGTCCCCATTGAGAATAGGAATCAATATACATATTTCCTGGGCTAAAAGCAAGCAGTAGCGGAAAATAGAAAATGAGTAATACCAGGACCATCATGATTAAAAACTGAGTCTTTTGCCACTTACTAAGCATTCTTTCTGTGTGATACAGCATATTTTTAGCAGTCAAAGCTGTAATGATTTTAAATAATGAAAAATAGAAGTCCGCTCTCAAAACTGCCAGTACCATTTCATAACCCAATTGCTTCGGTGGATTCATATAAAAAGAAAAAACATTCAGTAGAATAAAACACACCATCCATCCTAAATCTTTCCGATTAAACCTTATTTCAACGTCCTTTGTGACTGCAATAAAGCCGATGATTAAGACTAAATGCCAGATACTTAGATGGTTGAGCCCAAACATTAGTATTGTACTGACCAATATCACTCCTCTTATCAACAATCCTTTCACATACATACTCCCTTTCATTTTATATCTCACTCATTATACACTAGAAAAATAATGAAAATACAGACTCTCTCTTAATAATTTATGGCTGGTTTCAAAATAAAATTATGCTTTCACCTCTTAACCTTATGCTCAACTAACGATTTAATATTTATAACAAACTCAATGAGGTAGTAAAACGTTTATCTTTGATAATGATAAAAAAATAAACAGCCTTCCTGTTCGACTAAAAACAAAAAGGCTATTCAATATAAATATTATTCAAATAATTTTTCTCCAAAAAGATCAAATAAATGATAGGCTAATAATAAATTAAACTGATGTTTATTATCATCCAACTCTATTTCTAAAATCTCTTTAATTTTTTCTAAGCGATAATTCATGGTTGAACGGTGTAAAAACAGTTCGTCTGCACTCGCTTTGATACTACAATGGTTATTTAAATAGACTCTTAAGGTTTCAAATAAATCCATACTACTATCAACCGAAGCATCCCAAAGCTTACCTAATTGGGATTTAACAAATAGTTTTGTTTCATCAATTTGATTTAATTCGTTAAGAATCACATAAGACCCTAACTCATCGTAGCTTGCAAAATTTGGTTCATGTCCTGTTCTTTGGATAACATTTAAAACATGTTTCGCTTTGTCATAACGATCACGGTAATCTTTCAATTCTAATACCTGCCCGCCAATGCCAATCCATAACCCTATTTTTGGATTCACAGCTTTTCGAATCGTCTTAAAGAGTTTTTGCCAATAAATACCTGGTTCTTCACCCTGTCTAGCTTTCAACAGCACAATTCTTCCTTTATAAATAGCAGTTACTAATTTAGAATCGAATTTTGATAAATGATAAATCAACTCATTCATCACCGTATTACGCGCAATTCGTCTCACCACTAAATCATCCGAATGTGGTACAACATCTTCAATTGCTAATAAGGCTACATCATAGGAACCATCAATATCAAAGTTGAAATACGAAGCATAAGTAATGATTTGATTCAATTCTTCATGAGGTTTTCCAGAAAACAATGTCCCAACGAAACTATTTTTCAACTGATTTAAAGCATCGCGTTCAATTTTATATTTCATGAAGAAGGTTGCATAAATATTTAATGCCATTGAAATAGCCAAATTAAACGTTTCTTTATTCAAATTAACCTTATTTTCAGAATAAGCAATAAATCCCAATGCCTCACGGTCACCTTCAATTCGTCTAAAAACCATTTCTGTATCTTGAACTGAGATTCTAAATTCACTAGCTAAATGAACATGTTTTAACTTATAATTCTTAATTTCCTTCATTAAAATATCGCGTTCTAAACTAGAGTCTTTTTGTAAATATTTAGAATAAGGATTTAAAAATTGATCAAAAACAATAATATCCCGTTCGACAAATTCACCTAATAGTTGATTCATCTTATCAATATCCGTTTGCTCTAACGAACTTTTAATTAAATTATTTTGTAAATTAAACAATTCCTCTAATTCTTGACGACGTATTTTTTCTTGGCGTCTCAATGACAAGTTTTCATACATTGCACTAAAATAATTCGCATAAGTTTGCAGCAACTCAAAATCTTTTCCAGAAAAAATTTGTTCGGCTGGTTTTTCGCATACCATCGCGCCAACCATTTGTTCATTGATAACTAATGGTATCGTGATTTGCGAATAACCAATTTGTTCCACTCTCGGTAAATAATCTTTTAATAAATTACCTTTACTAAGTGGGATATAATCATCTAACGTGACATAACCAAAAGTGGGTTTTTGTAGTAATAAAGCTTCATGTGCTTGATCGAGTAAGTAAACACCTGTGTAATGAGATCGCGATTCACGACCGGATAATGTCACCACTTTCTCTAGCAGATCTTCAATTGAATTTTGCATCATCAGTTGATGAGAGGCTTGTGCAAAATACAATATTTGACGTTGGCTCGACTCATTACGTTGAATCGTTTTCATCGCAATTGCTGCATAAGCACCTAATTCTTTAAATAATTCACGCATTTCGTTAAAAAAGGGACGCGTATCATAATAGCCTACAATAATTATCCCTAAGTCTGAATGATCCTCCGCTATCGGAACTGTAAACCATGAATCAATACCACTCTTTTTAAAATATTGAATTAAAACAGAATCAGGGTCCAAATAATTATCATCGGATTTAATACTTCTTTCATACAATATCGGATTGACTTTATCTGTGGGATAAGGAAAAATCTTTTCAATGTCGATATCTCCTGCTAAATAATGGAGTCTTAAGTAGCCATTTAAATTTAAACCTATCCCAACAAAGTCACATTTAAGTAATTCTTTAAAACTCTCTCCTAGAACGGTCATAATTTCATCTCTAGAATTTATTTTTAATAATTTACGGGAAGCTTGCTTCATATGTTCTTCTATATGACGAATAAACTCTTCTCGTGATTGTTTAGTTTCTAAATTAGTCATTTTATTTTGACCTCACTTATATATTCTCTCTTTAGTATAACACGAAATGCTCTATATAAAAGCACTTTCAAATATAGCATATTTCTTATAATTTTTATTTTTTTCTCACTATTCAAAAAAGCCGGGAGTATCCAGCTTCCCGACTTTTTCTAAAGAGAGTGTATTGTAAGTTTGTGATTATTGTTCGTTTAGTTTGGCATTCTCATCGATAATTGCAGCTAAACCGCCCCATTTTTCGCTAAAGATACCTGAATCCATTTCTTTCAAGTCTTCTGCAATTAATGGTGTAAATTCCATTTGATCTAAAATATCTTTTTGTAAATCAACGCCTGGTGCAATTTCAATCAAGCGCAGTTGACCTTGGTATAAATCGAACACTCCTCGCTCGGTTACATATAAAACTTCTTGTCCTGATTCCATTGCGTATTCACCAGAGAATGAAACTTGTTCAACATTCTTAATGAATTTCGGCCCTTTACCTTGATCATCAATAACTAACTTACCATCTTCACAGTGTGATTTACCACCTACTGTAAATGAACCAATGAAGACAATCCGTTTAGTATTTTGTGAAATGTTAATAAAGCCACCTGGTCCCGGTACTTTAGGACCAAATTTAGTAACATTATTATTCCCATATTGGTCAATTTCGCCAATACCTAAAACGGTTAGATCTAATCCGTTGCCATCATAGAAGTCAAACTGATTAGCCATCGGAATGGATGCCTCGTGATTCAATGCTGATCCAAAGTCTAAACCAACCGCTGGGATACCACCCCATAAGCCCATCTCTAATGTAGCATGGTAACGATCTGCTACACCTTCTTCGCTAGCAACTTGCGCAACCATATCTGGAGAACCAAATCCAAGGTTAATCGTATCCCCAGGACGTAATTGCATCGCAGCACGTCGAGCTGTAATTTTACGTACATCTAACTTAGCCGGTTTAACGCTATCCGTTTTAATTGGCACTTTAATATCGCCACTTAAACGAGGATTGTAGTAAGTTCCCATTGTTTGTTGATGATATTTTTCTTCTTCGGCTACTACTACATAATCAACTAAACCAAATGGTATTTGAACATCTTTTGGATGAATCGTACCATTTTGAACGACATCTTTAACTTGTGCGACCACAATCCCACCAGAGTTTTTTGTAGCCATCGCAAGTTCTAATTGTTCTAATTTACATGTTTCGTCTTTTACCGATACGTTCCCGTTTTCATCAGCGTAAGATCCACGAATGAAGGCAACATCAATTTTTAAATTCGGGTATTGAAGCCACTCTTCACCATCTAATTCAACGACCTTAATAATATCTTCTTTGGTAATGGTTGTTGAACGAGATCCTTCTAAGCGGGGATCAACGAAAGTTTTTAGCCCTACTTTAGTTAACATTGGTTTACGTCCCGCTATAGCACGGTATAATTGAGTGATGACACCTTGTGGCCACAAATAAGTTTCGTACTCATTATTAACGATTTTCTCAACCATACCTGGTGAAGATCCGACGTGACCAGCAATTAATCGTTTAACGAGCCCTGGTGCAGTCATGTGGTCAGCGCCACGACCATATTGATTATTACCGATTCCGCAAGACCACATAAAGGTAATATCCTTTGGATGTTGTTCTTCCTGATATCGTTCTTCAACACCTACTAATAATTGTTCTGGTAGCCCACCTAAACCAAACGTTAAGGTTGCTAATAAATCGCCGTCATTTACTAAATTCGCGGCTTCACGATACGAAATTACTTTGCTCATTCTTGTTCCTCCTGAATAGGTTATTTTAATCTATTTGTATTACATAATGATTTGTCTAGGACTACTTAAATCATGACGACCTTCTTCAAACGTTTGTGCCATTGACAATAATGCTTTTTTATCGATTTTGCCAATCGGTGTTTTAGGAAATTCATCCAATAAATAGTAGCGTTTTGGTGTCTTATAACCAGCTAAATTTAACTGGGCATATTCGGTCAATGCTTCAATAATCGATTCATCTAATCCCTTAGTAATAACGGCTGCTACGACGGATTCACCCCATTGTTCAACTGGAATACCAAAGACAACTGAATCAACTATTCCTGGAAATTGATTTAATACTTTTTCTACTTCACTTGGATAAACATTCTCGCCACCGGTAATGATCATATCTTTACTTCGTCCGACGATGAAATAATCCCCTTCTTCATCCATACGTGCTAAGTCACCCGTAAAAACAAAATCATATTTCAACACTTTCGCTGTTTCTTCTGTATTATTCCAATAGCCACTAAATTTAGCATTATTACTAATAATCAAATTACCAACTTCTCCTTGCGGGACGTCATTTCCTTCATCATCTACGATTCTTACATCATTAAACATAATAGGTTTACCAACAGACAATTTTTTCATTCGTTGACGTTCTGGTGTGTTGGAGAAATTATTGGGGCCAATTTCAGTTAAGCCATACGAATTGACTAAAGGTAAATCATGTTCCGCAAATAATTGGTAAACATTTTCAGATAATGGTGCGCCACCAGATATAATATAATTTAAAGAGCGCAAGTTCTCTTTATTGAATAATGCCGAATGTGCTAACATATAGCACATCGTTGGTACAAAGAAGGCCTTTGTTGGTTTAAAATCACGAATGATTTCGATAGTTTCATCTGCATCAAAGAAACGCTGAACAACTATTTGTCCTCCTGCCATTAAAATCGGTATCGTGAAACAGAAGAGTCCTGCTGTATGAAACATCGGGGTGGTAGTCATACCACGATCACCAGCGTGAATATTCCAACTCGGAATGCTGTTTAAACCATTACTAATAATAGCACGATGACTAATCATTGCTCCTTTTGGAAAACCTGTCGTACCACTTGTATAAATCAAGACTGCAATATCTTCTTCAGTCATTGAATGATTGGGTTGGAATGTCTTCTTTTTATTAGGATCAACAATCGCATCATAGTCCTCACTGTCAATATCTATGTCGAGTAACTCTTCCGTTACTAAACCTAAACGAGTTTTATGTACTCGTGAATAAGCCAATAATTTTGGTTCTGAATTTTGTATAACATGCAAGACTTCTGTATCTTTTAATCGCCAATTCATCGGCACAAAGATAGCACCCAATTTTGTACAAGCTAATAGAAAATCAAAATGGGCGACGTCATTTGAGGAAAACAATGCCACACGATCCCCAGACTGAATTCCTTTTTCTTGTAAATAAGCCGCTAAATTAATGGCACGTTGGTTCATTTGGTCAAAAGTCCACTCACGACCCTTCTCGGCTTCTATTATTGCTACTTTCGAACCACTGAGACGTGCTCGATCAGCAAACCAATCTATTCTCATCATTTACGCTCCTTTTACAATATCCACTCTGGGACGTGTTTTATTTGTTAATTAGTTAAGGCTACTATAATCTGGTCTCTTACCTGCTAACGATGCTTCCAATCCAATCAAAGCTTCTGGTTTGGCGAAAGTTTCATTTAATAAAGATAATTCATAATCAATTCCTTCATCAATCGTCATCTCAGCTTGTCGATCAATCATTTCTGGAATCACTTTACAAATACCGGGTGCCTTGTAACCAATTGTTTTCGCTGTTTTGTGAGCAAATTCTTCACTAACACCTGTGCTAGCAATGCCCTTAATTGTTTTTTCAAAGTTATCATCGTTAAAGGCTTGCTTAATTTCAGCGTATTGCATTGGTACTTCACGTTGACGATATTTATCCGGAGCCCCATTTTCAACTAAGTCTTTAATAGCTGCTTGCACATCAGCCGCAGCGACTAATTTAGTCACAATTCCTAAGTCTTTAGCTGCTTGAGCTGAAATTCCTTTACCTGTTAAGACAAAGTATTTTGCTAATTCTTTTCCAATTTGGTGATTGGTACGTAACATACCCCCTAAACCTGGATAGATACCTAGTCCACTTTCAGGGAAACCAAAAGAGCCTTTTTCAGTCGCGACGATTGCTTGACATGCCAGTGCTAATTCAGATCCTCCACCTAAAGACAAACCATCTAATAATGCAATCGTCAATTTGTCACTTTTTTCAATACGACGTAATAGCTTATGACCACCTGAAGTAAAATTATAATTTTTATCTAAGTTATTTGTTTTAATAGCATCTACGAAGAACTTTAAGTCCGCACCAGCAACAAAGGCTTTACCTGCTCCTGAGAAAACAATTCCTTTTACATTCGCGTCAGCTTCTGCTTCATTAAAAGCTTTTTCTATTTGACCGACAACGGTTGGATTTAAAGCATTCATGGCTTCTGGACGATTGATGCGAATATTCGCAATTCCGTCTTTTACTTCATAATCAACAAAACTAAATTCGAATGGTTCACCTAATTCAGCTTGTTTTCTTAATGTTTCACTCAACTCGAAACCAGGACTTTTCTCAGCTAAACGTTTAGTCATTTCATACGTTTCTTTAACGCCAATTGTGTTTGCTAATTGGAACGGTCCTTGTTTCCAACGTAATCCAACCACTGCTCCACGGTTAACGTCTTCAATGGTTGCCACTCCTTCATCAACTAATTTGCCTGCTACACCAATCGCGGTTGCTAATAAATGTTCTTTCACAGCGGCAAATTTACTTTCATCTACTGCACCATCTTCAACATCCCATAATTCTTTGGATTCGGTTTGAGTTTTTAACAATTCAGCTGGTCGATAGAATTCTGATATTTCACGAGCTAAAGTATTAGCCGAGTGGTACGCAACAGGAATTCCGGTTGCATTCATTAAAGCGAATGGCCCCATTCCAATCTTGAAAGCATCGCGAGCCGCGGCATCAATCGTTGCCTTATTAGCCAAACCTTCTTCGTAAATGCGGACCGATTCTGTTAACCAAGGAACAAAGAAACGATTAACTGCAAAACCAGGAGCATCTTTTACAGTGATAGAGGTTTTACCATGTAAATCGGCAAATTTATTAGCAATCGCAACCGTTTCTTCACTAGTGCCTTCATGAGAAATTATTTCCAATAAACGGTTTTTAGCTGGGTGGAAGAAATAGTGCATACCGATAAAACGATCCGGACGGTTAGTTGCCTTAGCTAAGTTTTTAATATAAAAACTTGAAGTATTGGAACTTAAAATTGTTTTGTCATCACAGATCTTATCCAATTTACTTAAGACATCTGCTTTTACTTGTTCATCTTCAAATACTGCTTCAATAACAAAATCGACTTCCTTTAAGTCTTCGTAGTTGGTAGTAGGTATTAAACGTCCTAAAGTATCTTTAACAAATTGTTCAGTAAAAACTTTACGTTCTACCCCTTGGTTTAACATATTTTCAATGATGCCCATTCCACGATCAACTGCTGCTTGATTGACATCTACTAAATAACATTTAATACCCTCTTGGGCAATTTTTTGAGCGATACCAGAACCCATAGTTCCGGCACCGATTACTGCTACGGTAAATTCTTGTGTCATGAATGATTCCCTCCTATTAACCTTGGTAATAGCCGTTTTCTAACAATAGTGCAATCCCTTGGCCACCACCGATACATGCTGATGCAATCGCATAACGTTTATCTGGATTGTTTTTGAATTCATATAATAATGACGTAATAATACGCGCTCCAGACATTCCTAATGGGTGTCCTAAAGCAACTGCCCCACCATGTGGGTTAAAGTTGTTTTGATAGTATTCTGTATCCATATCGATACCTAATTCAATTAAGCATCCAATTGTTTGACCAGCGAAGGCTTCATTAATTTCTAAAATATCAATATCCTTTACTAAATCCATACCTTGACGTTGTAATATTTCACGAATCGCGAATACAGGACCTAATCCCATTGTTTCAGGTGCACATCCAGAAATCTGATAGTCTACCACACGAGCCATTACTTCTAACCCTTTTTCTTCAGCCAATGATTGAGTGGTAAAAATTTCAAATGCTGCACCATCATTTAATCCTGAAGCATTACCTGCGGTTACAGTTCCATCTTTTTCAAATGCTGGACGCAATTTTGCTAAACTTTCTAATGTCGTCCCAGGTCTTGGATGGCCATCTTTTTCAACAACTGTTACTTGACCTTTACGCCCCACTATTTCAACTGGAACAATCTCTTGTGCGAAACGACCATTTTCCATCGCCTTAGCTGCTTTTGCTTGCGAATCAACCGCAAATTGATCTTGTTTTTCACGTGGTATATTGTATTTACGAACTACATTTTCAGCAGTATTTCCCATATGTTGAATACCAGAATCACGACCGGATGCTGAAGAATGTCCTTCTAAGTTGGCATCGATCAACACTTGGTTTCCTGCTTTAAATCCTTCATAACGAACGCTTTCTGGTAAGAAGAATGGTGCTCTCGATAACGATTCTGCTCCACCTGCAGCGATAATTTTTTTGTTTGAGTGCAATAATTCTAATGTTGCTGAAACCGCTGATTGAATACCTGAACCACAAATACGGTTAATCGTCATACCAGTCGAACGATTATCTAATCCACTATTAATCGCAATGATATTCCCTAAGTTATTTGTTGTTTGTGTCCCTGTTACGTGACCAACAATTACTTCATCGATATCAGACACTTCTAAATTCGAACGTTTAACCGCTTCTTTTAATGCAATTTCTCCTAAATCTTCAACGGGTACAGTTTTCAAATCTCCCAAGTAAGCACCTACTGGTGTACGGGCCGCACCAACAATTACAATTTCTTCTTGTTTAGCATTTAACATTATTTAATATCTCCTTTATTGTCTTATCTTTTCTATATATGAGTGTTTGCCAAACTGTTGTTCTTTAACAGTCTGGCCACACTCTTTTTTGTTGATTAAATGAACGCTGATAATCCAGTATAATGACGACCGATAATTAATGAATTCACTTCATGAGTTCCTTCGTAAGTATACATCCCTTCAATATCTGCGAAGAATCTAGGAATATCGTATTTCAATAGAATGCCATTTCCGCCTGCCACTTCACGGGCTAATGCTGCTGTTTCACGAGCACGGAATCCATTATGTAATTTAGCCATTGATGATGCTTCTTCACGGTAAATACCTTGCTCTTGTTGTTCAGCTAAACGAACAGCAATGGCTAAGGTTGCTTGAGCATTCATTGCCATACGTGCTAATTTTTCTTGAATTAATTGGAAGTTTGCAATTGGTTTACCGAATTGCTCACGTTCACGTGTATATTTTAAAGCTGACTCAAACGCACCTGCTGTAGCACCTGCTAATAACCATGCAACATCGGAACGCGTGTTACGTAAAATGTTGGCACAGTCTTTCCAAGAGTTAACATTTTGAGCACGTTGTGATTCTGGTACTTTTACATCTTTATAGATAATTTCTGCGTTAGGCATCATACGGAAGAATGCTTTTTGAGGTGTAACAAATGTTTCTACCCCTTCTGATTCGCGTTCAACATAGAATAATTTCACTTGATTATCATCGACATCACGAGCAAAGAATGCATGCCATTTCGCTAATGTTCCTGCACCAATCCATTTTTTGTGGCCGTTTAAAATCCAGTGATTACCTTCACGTTTAGCTGTCGCTCCCATACCACCTGCAATATCAGAACCGTGATCTGGTTCAGTCATCGCTAAAACGCCTAAACCTTCCCAAGAATAAACACCTGGCATTAATTGAGCAACTTGTTCTTCACTACCACCTACACGAACACATTCATGGAATAACCCACCATTTGCTGTATAGAAAGTTCCTAATACTGGGTCTGTTTTTGCTAAAGTATACGCTCTGAATCCGCGGAATAATTCTGAAATACGACCATCTTCACGTCCTTCTAATAAACGTGGATCATCCATCAAGCGCATATCAATTACTTTTTGAAATGCTTCTAATGGGAATGTCGCATTATGCCAATTTTCAGCTAATAAAGGTTTTAAGTCTTTTTCTAATACTTCTTCTAGTTCTTTTAAAACTTCTTTTTCACCATCAGTTAATGCATCGGCATAGTTGTATAAGTCTGAATAAAACATTTCGCCACTATTAAATAACTTATCTGCTCTTGATTCTTTTACCATGAAGATACCTCCAAATTTTTTATTTTATATTGCCTTTTAAAATATTATTTTTTATCGTAATCGTAGAAGCCTTTTCCTGATTTTTTACCATTTCGTCCTGCACGAATCATATTTTTCAATAAAGTAGGTGGTGTCCAACGATTGTCACCAAATTCTTTCGCAAAGTAGTTCATTACATGATAGCCAATATCAACCCCAGCGTAGTCTTGTAATTCAAAAGCGCCCATTGGGTGATTTAAACCATAACGCATCGCTTTATCAATATCTTCTTTAGAAGCAATTCCTTCTTCTAACACTTTGATTGCTTCAATAAATTGAGGAATCATAATACGGTTAACGATGAAGCCCGGAACGTCTTTCTTAACAATTACCACTTCTTTACGGATACTTTCTGCTACCTCTTTAACAATATTGATGGTTTCATCACTTGTTTCTAATCCATAAATAATTTCACATAACTTCATTACTTGAGCTGGGTTAAAGAAGTGCATTCCCGCAAATCGAGCTGGATTATCTAAGACACTTGCAATTTCAGTAATTGATAAAGACGAAGTATTGGTTGATAAAACAACATCTTCACGAACAATACTTTCTAACTCTTTAAATACCGATTGTTTAATATCCATTTTTTCGATGATTGCTTCTACAACAAAGTCAACTTCTTTAAATTCATTTAAATCTGTTGTCGTACGGATACGTCCTAATGTTTCATCCATTTGTCCTTGAGTTAATTTACCTCGTTTTACTGACCCCTCCATAAACTTAGTAATACGATCCATTCCTGCTTGAATAAAACGTTCTTCTACATCACGCAAAATAACTTGATACCCATTTTGCGCAAATAAATTGGCGATACCAGACCCCATTGCTCCTGCTCCCACTACTCCAACTACCTTAATATTTGACATCTTGAACACTCCTTTAATGCCTTGTTTTATCTTACAACTTCATGATAACGTTTTCTAAAAGCGTTATCATCAACAGATATGAGGATTGTTTTTTGTTTTTTAGTACAAAATGTAGGATTATTGCGTTTGGAAATATTATAATAGAGAGCAACCACCTTAGTACCGTTTTTCTTCACGGCATTTACTTTTTTTATCTATTCATCACGAACTATACTGATTAAGACTTTTATTCGTATTACAAACCATCATCATCGCTTCTATTATGATGACCACACAATGACTAGCTCTCTTTATATAAAAGTCAACTTAAAAATCCCGATTTGT
>NZ_KV805681.1:0-38256 GCF_001811625.1 Globicatella sp. HMSC072A10
TATTTACCAACACTACTTGACATAGAGCCTTTTTTTACTATTGATACAGACTAATATAGAGATTGACCAAAAGTGATGCAATTGATACACTTATAATGAGTTGTAAGCGTATAATTGGTGTTGGAATACTGGTTGTACGACATTATTTATAAGAAATGAGGGATTTTGGTGTATAAATTGATTGGTATCGTGGGCTCCAATGAAAAAAGGTCTACCAATCGGATGTTATTACAGTACATGAAAAAGGCGTTTGCAGATAAAGCGACGATTGAATTAGTAGAAATAGACGCTTTTCCATTATTTAATAAACCAGCATTTGATCAACTTCCTCCTGTAGTCATAAAGGTAGCGGCTAAGATTGAACAAGCACAAGGGGTGATTATTAGTACTCCAGAATATGATCATACGATACCAGCGGCATTAAATAATGCACTTGCTTGGCTTTCATATGGGATTTATCCATTTGTTGACAAGCCCGTCATGATCACCGGCGCTTCATATGGTGTATTGGGATCGTCTCGCGCTCAACAACACTTACGTCAAATATTAGACGCTCCAGAACTAAAAGCGCGTATCATGCCGAGTTCTGAATTTTTATTAGGACATTCATTAAAAGCATTTGATGAAACAGGAAACTTAGTCAATGCAGAAAATAAAATTAAATTGTCGAAGTTGTTTGATGAGTATTTATCGTTTATTAATGTGATGGAAAAAGTCACTCAAGCAACATCGGTTCATAGAAAAGAAGCAGAGAATTATAATTGGGAGAAAAGAGAGGTGGATTAAATAATGAAATTAGTCGGTATTGTCGGTTCAAATGCAGAACATTCATACAATCGCTTGTTATTAAAGGAAATTAAAGCACGCTTTCAGCATCTATTTACCCTAGAAATATTGGAAATTTCTAAAGTGCCACTCTTTAATGCTTCTGCTGATAATCTTGATCTCGAGGAGGTTCAATACTTAAATCAACGTATTTTAGAAGCAGATGGTGTTATTATTGCGACACCTGAACACAATCATACGATTCCACCAGCTTTAAAAAGTGTTTTAGAATGGTTGTCATACAAACTGCATCCATTTGAAGATAAGCCGGTGATGGTAGTTGGCGCCAGTTATGATGTACTCGGCACTTCTCGGTCACAATTACATTTGCGACAAATATTAGAAGCACCAGGTCTAAGAGCCCATGTCTTTCCGGGAAATGAATTTTTATTAGGCCAAGCGAAAGAAGCCTTTGGTGAAAATGGACGGCTAGTTGACGCTAAAACCATTCAATATTTATCAGAATGCATTGAAAAATTTGTTCGCTTTGTTCATATTTTAAAACAAGTCGAACAACCACGTCATCGTAAACAAGGTATTATTCATCAGAGCTATCAACTTGGTGATTTTTCAAAAGGAATGGATGATTCAGAGGTAGCAGAAATCATCCAACAATTAAAGTCAGGAGAAAAAGAAGTCGCCCATTATCATGTGCCTACGGGAAATAAAGACCAATATATTGTTCACACCTTTCAAACTGTAACAGATGAAGACGGAAGTATCATTTCGATTGAAGAGTTTATCATGGATTATGCACAAATAATTGAACAATATTTAAAGCAAACAGGACAATCTCTAACGAACGCGGGAGACTTAACCACAACGAAACAAAGTCAATACACAGAACCCGAAATCCCTGAAGTAGATGTGTTAAGTAGCGCTAGTCAGCATTTGGAATCAAAAAAATCCACCATTACAAAGAAATGAGACGATCGAAGCAAAGGTTGATGCGACTTCCAGTCCAACGCAATTAAGTGCAGCTGGAGAAGCAGAACCAAGTGAAAAGGCTAAAGCAAAATTTATTTATGTCAATGAACAATCAAAGCAGTCAACGCCTACACAAGATACTCAACCTCAGATTATAAAAGTAATCGACGTAGGTTTTAATGACACAAATACCTCAAAACAAGACGTAGATACTACCACTACGGCGACCGTTAAACATTTAAACCATGAAAGTAAAAAAGAAGAGAATATGCAAGAAACACAGCTTCCAACAGCAAAAGTAGGAAAAGTAACAAAATCAGATACAACAGAAGCTGAATCAGAAGCCAAATCAGGTCATCGACTAACGATGATAGATACGACTTCGGGAGCAAGTGACCAATATTAAATTTTTAGCATAAAAAACGTGGCGAGTACCAATCATCCAAGAATATGTTAGACTAACCACGTTTTATATTATTTAGGCTAAAAATTGTTCGATGGCTTCAGGAACAGCTGAACTATTATTGACGATTTTACCATTCAATTTAATCAAGCCAACAGTATATAAATTGACATATCCAAATTGGGATTCTGCAATTTCTTGTAAGGCTTCGACTTTTTGTTGGTTAGTTCCACCTAATTGACGGGAGTCAGTGTATAAACCCACAATTGGGATACCAGCTTGATAAGCGACACCAATTTCTGAAGCGACACCTGGATCGATGACTTGCCCATCTAAGACTGCTAGTAACACATCGCTCGATAGGACAGCTTCGGTATCTAATTTGGCAATCATAGTTGAATCAGCATAAGCATTTTTATCGTTAATTTCACCCTGTTCTTGAGGTAAGAAAATTTCTAGGTCAGGTAGAGCTTCTCGAATTGTTTGAGCTAATTTAGCATTAAAAGCTAGTTCCATTTCAGTAAATAACGGGGCAGCAAAATATAATTTCGACATATCATAACCTCCAAAATCATTTAAACTACTCTTCATTATAGTGAAGCAAATCGAGAGAAGCAATTAGAAACAATGGAAATATTTTTCATACTACCGGAAAATTCGTGATAAAAAAGTTGATTAATAAGTTAAAGTGACTACACGATAAATTAATTTAAAAAGAAAGCGTGACAAGAACTAAAGAGGTGTGAAGAAGGGACACAGGTAGAAACTGATCAGTCATTGTTGTATGCTAAGCAACTCAGTTTAACTCAAATAAAACATCGCAAAACCACGAGCATCATTCATGACAGAAGGGGTTGACAGAAGTTAAAGATTAATGTAATATGATAAGTTGCAAAGACGCAGGAAAGTAGTTTAGAAAACGGGTTGAAATATTGTCCAACAGCGTTTTCACGAAAAGAACAAAAGATACGAGCCAATAATTTTTCAAAAACTCGATCTCTTTTGTCTTTTTTTTGCCTAAAAATAGTACAAAAAGCGATTTGTTGGCTAAATGTAATATTTGTAACATAAACGTAACTTTCGGCGCTTTAATATTTAGAAGGGGTGAACAGCTTGAGTCAGCATCATATTGTAAAATACGGTAAAAAAGCTCAAAGACGTAGTTATGCGCGAATTGATGAAGTTTTGGAACTACCAAACTTAATCGAAATTCAAACTGATTCCTACCAATGGTTCCTTGATGAAGGATTGCGAGTAATGTTTGAAGATATTTCTCCAATTGTTGATCATACTGAGAATTTGGAGTTACATTTTATTGATTATGAATTTAAAGAAGCAAAATATAATTTAGAAGAGGCACGTAGCCATGATGCCAACTATTCTAAACCAATTTATGTGACTTTACGTTTAGTTAATAAAGAAACAGGAGAAGTAAAAGAACAAGAAGTATTCTTTGGTGATTTCCCAATCATGACCGAAATGGGTACATTCATTATTAACGGTGCTGAACGTGTCATCGTTTCGCAATTAGTTCGTTCTCCAGGTGTTTACTATCATGACCGAGTGGATAAAAAATCGCGTCATAGTTATACATCAACTGTCATTCCTAACCGTGGTGCATGGTTAGAATTTGAGACGGATGCTAAAGGAATTGCTTATGTGCGTATTGACCGTACACGTAAATTACCTTTAACCGCATTAGTTCGTGCATTAGGTTTTGGTTCAGATGAAGAAATTATTGATATTTTCAGTCAATCTGAATTATTAGATTTAACATTAGAAAAAGATGTTCATAAGAATATCACTGATTCACGTGTGGAAGAAGCCCTTAAAGATATTTACGAGCGTCTACGTCCAGGTGAACCAAAGACAGCAGAAAGCTCACGTAACTTATTAACAGCACGCTTCTTTGACCCACGTCGTTATGACTTAGCACCTGTAGGTCGTTATAAAGTTAATAAGAAATTACATTTAAAACATCGTTTACTTGGTCTAACATTAGCTGAAACGTTAGCTGACCCTGAAACAGGAGAAGTTATCTTTAGTGAAGGGACAGAATTAGATCAAGAAAAAATCGATATTTTAACACCATACTTAGATAACAATATTAATTTGGTTACTTTGCATCCGGCACCTGAAAGTGTTGTTGCGGAACCAATTGATTTACAAGTTATTCGTGTTTATTCACCAGCCGACCCTGAAAAAGTTATTAATATTATTGGTAATGGTAATATCGAAGGCGTTAAAAACTTAACACCGGCTGACATTATCGCCTCAATCAACTACTATTTAAACTTAGAATTAAACATTGGAACAACTGATGATATTGACCATTTAGGTAACCGTCGTATTCGTTCAGTGGGTGAATTATTACAAAACCAATTCCGTATTGGTTTAAGCCGAATGGAACGTGTGGTGCGCGAGCGTATGTCCTTACAAGATACTGCGACCATTACTCCACAACAATTAATTAACATTCGTCCGGTTGTAGCAGCTATTAAAGAATTCTTCGGTTCTTCTCAGTTGTCACAATTTATGGACCAATCAAATCCATTAAGTGAGTTAACTCATAAACGTCGTTTATCAGCCTTAGGGCCTGGTGGTTTAACGAGGGACCGTGCTGGATACGAAGTGCGTGACGTTCACTACTCTCACTATGGTCGTATGTGTCCGATTGAAACACCTGAAGGACCAAACATCGGATTAATTAATAGTTTATCTACCTATGCGAAAATTAATAAATTTGGTTTCATCGAAACACCTTACCGTAAAGTAGACAAAGAGTCCTTAAAAGTTACTGATGAAATTGTTTACTTATCAGCCGACGAAGAAGATTTATATACCGTTGCACAAGCTAACTCATTATTAAATGAAGATGGTTCATTCGTAAATGATGTAGTAATGGCACGTTATATTTCTGAGAATATAGAAGTACCAGTAAGTAAAGTTGACTTTATGGACGTTTCACCTAAACAAGTAGTAGCGGTAGCGACAGCTTCAATTCCATTCTTAGAAAACGATGACTCTAACCGTGCTTTGATGGGAGCGAACATGCAACGTCAAGCAGTGCCATTGGTTAATCCACAATCACCATTGATCGGAACAGGTATGGAATATAAAGCAGCTCACGACTCGGGAGCAGCCTTATTGTGTAAACGTGACGGTGAAGTAGTTTATGTGGATGCGAATCGTGTGAAAGTTAAAGTAGCGGATGGTTCTACCGATGAATATCGTTTAACTAAATTTGCTCGTTCAAATGCGGGAACTTGTTACAACCAACGTCCAATCGTAAAATTAGGGGATATCGTTGAGAAAAATGATATCTTAGCGGACGGACCTTCAATGGAAAATGGCGAAATGGCCTTAGGACAAAACCCATTAGTAGCCTTCATGACTTGGGATGGTTATAACTATGAGGACGCGGTCATCATGTCAGAGCGTTTAGTGAAAGATGATGTTTATACTTCTATTCACATCGAAGAATATGAATCAGAATCGCGTGATACGAAATTAGGACCTGAAGAAATTACGCGTGAAATCCCTAACGTAGGTGAAGATGCCCTTAAATACTTAGATAAGGACGGTATTATTTCTATTGGGGCTGAAGTGAAAGATGGTGACATCTTAGTAGGTAAAGTCACACCTAAAGGGGTAACCGAATTATCTGCTGAAGAACGTCTATTACACGCAATTTTTGGTGAAAAAGCTCGTGAAGTCCGTGATACTTCATTACGTGTGCCTCACGGTGGTGGCGGTATTGTTCATGATGTTAAAATCTTTACGCGTGAAGCTGGCGATGAATTAGCACCAGGTGTAAATAAATTAGTTCGTGTCTATATCGTTCAAAAACGTAAAATTAGTGAAGGGGATAAAATGGCCGGACGTCACGGTAATAAAGGGGTAGTATCCTTAATAATGCCGGAAGAAGACATGCCGTTTATGCCTGATGGAACACCAATTGACATTATGTTAAACCCATTAGGGGTACCTTCACGTATGAATATTGGACAAGTATTAGAATTACACTTAGGTATGGCTGCTCGTCAAATGGGCATTAAAATTGCGACTCCAGTCTTTGATGGTGCGACCGAAGAAGATGTTTGGGATACCGTTAAAGAAGCCGGATTAGAACAAGATGCGAAGACCATTCTTTATGATGGACGTACAGGAGAACCATTTGACCGTAAGATTTCTGTTGGGGTTATGTATATGATTAAATTAGCCCACATGGTTGATGATAAATTACATGCTCGTTCAACAGGACCTTACTCATTAGTAACGCAACAACCTTTAGGTGGTAAAGCACAATTTGGTGGACAACGTTTTGGTGAGATGGAAGTTTGGGCACTAGAAGCTTATGGTGCTGCTTATACTTTACAAGAAATCTTAACGTATAAATCCGATGATGTTGTGGGACGTGTGAAAACATATGAAGCAATCGTTAAAGGTCAACCAATTCCGCGTCCAGGTGTACCAGAATCCTTCCGCGTATTGGTAAAAGAATTACAAGCCTTAGGATTAGATCTTAAAGTATTAGATGCAGATGATAATGAAATCGAATTACGTGACGATGACGATGATGATGACGTAATTAACTACAATGCATTAGATAAATATCGTGAAGAACAAAAACAAGCTGAAAAAGCTAAACTAGAAGCAGAAGTTGGCGAAACAGAAAACAACACTGAAAAAGAGTCAGCAGAAGTAGAAACAGTTGAAGAATAGCCTAGGTGCCATTGGAGTATTAGGCGCTCCAAAATAAAAAAAGGAGGTCGGCCCCTTGATAGATGTTAATAATTTCGAAGCCATGCAAATTGGCTTAGCATCCTCCGAAAAAATTCGTAGTTGGTCATACGGTGAAGTAAAAAAACCTGAAACCATTAACTACCGTACATTAAAACCTGAACGTGACGGATTATTCTGTGAACGTATTTTCGGACCAACTAAAGATTGGGAATGTAGCTGTGGTAAATTAAAACGCGTTCGTTATAAAGGACGCGTCTGTGATCGCTGTGGTGTTGAAGTAACGAAAGCAAAAGTACGTCGTGAAAGAATGGGACATATTGAATTAGCTGCTCCAGTTACACACGTATGGTATTTCAAAGGAATTCCAAGTCGTATGGGATTAGTATTGGATATTAGTCCACGTTACTTAGAAGAAGTGATTTACTTTGCTTCATACATCGTTATTGATCCAGGTGATACCCCGTTAGAATTTAAATCATTGTTAACGGAAGCAGAATATCGTGAGAAAAAACGCGAATACGGTGACCGTTTCTATGCCAAAATGGGTGCAGAAGCCGTTAAAGAATTATTAGAAATGGTAGACGTTGAAAAAGAAGTTGAAGAATTAAGAGAAATCTTAAAAACAGCAACTGGTCAAAAACGTACACGTGCGATTCGCCGTCTAGACATCTTAGATGCTTTCAATGAATCAGGTAATAAACCAGAATGGATGGTATTAGATGTCCTACCAGTTATCCCACCTGATATTCGTCCAATGGTTCAATTAGAAGGTGGACGTTTTGCGACAAGTGACTTGAATGATCTATACCGTCGTGTTATTAACCGTAATAACCGTTTGAAACGCTTATTAGATTTAGGTGCTCCTGGTATTATTGTTCAAAACGAAAAACGTATGTTACAAGAAGCGGTTGACGCTTTAATCGATAATGGCCGTCGTGGTCGTGCCGTAACGGGACCAGGTAACCGTCCATTAAAATCTTTATCGCATATGTTAAAAGGGAAACAAGGTCGTTTCCGTCAAAACTTATTAGGTAAACGTGTAGACTACTCGGGGCGTTCTGTTATCGTCGTTGGACCTAACTTAAAAATGTACCAATGTGGTTTACCAAAAGAAATGGCAATTGAATTATTCAAGCCTTTTGTAATGAAAGAATTAGTTGAACGTGAAATTGCTAGCAACATCAAAAATGCTAAACGTATGATTGAAACTCAAGATGATGCGATTTGGCCTGTAATTGAAGAAGTTATTCGTGAACATCCAGTGTTGCTTAACCGTGCACCTACGCTTCACCGTTTAGGAATTCAAGCTTTCGAGCCAACATTAGTTGAAGGTCGCGCAATCCGTCTACACCCATTAGTGTGTGAGGCATATAATGCCGACTTTGACGGGGACCAAATGGCGGTACACGTACCTTTATCAGAAGAAGCACAAGCAGAAGCACGTTTGTTAATGCTAGCAGCGCAAAACATCTTAAACCCTAAAGATGGTAAACCTGTTGTAACACCATCTCAAGATATGGTCTTAGGTAACTATTATCTAACTTTAGAAGAACCAGGACGTATCGGTGAAGGTTTAGTGTTAAGTAGTGTGGGTGAAGCAGAAATCGCTTATCAAAATGGTTATGTACATTTACATACACGTGTTGCCATTCCAGCTAAAGCATTACCTGGAAAACCATTTACTGAATGGCAAAAAGAACGTTTAATGGTGACAACAATTGGTAAATTATTCTTCAATGAAATTATGCCAATAGAGTTTCCTTACTTAAACGAACCGACTAATACTAACCTAACCCAACAAACACCTGATAAATATTTCTTAGAACCGGGAACAGATGTACCAGAAGCGATTGCTGCAATGGAGATGGTACCACCGTTTAAGAAAAAAGACTTTGGTAATATTATCGCAGAAGTCTTCAAACGATTCCAAATTACAGAAACGTCTGTGATGTTGGACAAATTGAAAAACTTAGGTTACAAGTATTCAACACGTGCTGGTATTACTGTTGGGGTTGCCGATGTATTACGTCTAGAATCTAAAGAGGGTATTTTAGAGGAAGCACATAAAAAAGTTGAAAATATCACAAAACAATATCGTCGTGGTTTAATTACCGAAGATGAACGTTATGGAAGTGTTATTCGTACTTGGGAACAAGCAAAAGATAAGATTCAAGATGATCTTAAGAGTTCATTACCAAGATTAAACCCAATCCATATGATGTCGGATTCAGGTGCCCGTGGTAATATCTCTAACTTTACTCAATTAGCGGGTATGCGTGGTAACATGGCGGCGCCAAGTGGTAAGATTATCGAATTACCGATTACATCAAACTTCCGTGAAGGATTATCGGTCTTAGAGATGTTTATTTCTACTCACGGTGCTCGTAAAGGGATGACCGATACGGCCTTGAAGACAGCCGACTCAGGTTATTTAACACGTCGTTTAGTTGACGTAGCGCAAGATGTGATCGTTCGTGAAGACGACTGTGGTACGGATAAAGGGATTGTGATTACCGAAATTGCCGACGGAAATAGTGTGATTGAGTCATTAGAAGAACGATTAATTGGTCGTTATACTCAAAAAACAGTCCGTCACCCTGAAACAGGTGAAGTAATTATTGGACCAAATGAATTAATTTCTGAAGATTTAGTAGCGACTATCGTCAATGCAGGTATTAAAGAAGTAACGATTCGTTCAGTCTTTACATGTAATACACAACATGGTGTATGTAAAAAATGTTATGGCCGTAACTTGGCGACCGGATCTGAAGTAGAAGTTGGGGAAGCGGTCGGAACGATCGCAGCTCAATCAATCGGAGAACCTGGTACTCAGTTAACCATGCGTACTTTCCATACCGGAGGGGTTGCGGGTGGTGGCGATATCACTCAAGGTTTACCTCGTATTCAAGAGATTTTTGAAGCGCGTAATCCTAAAGGACAAGCGACTATTACGGAAGTAGCCGGTGTTGTGGAATCGATCGAAGAAAAAGCGGGCGACCGTTCGAAAGATATTACGATAGCTGGTAACGGTGATACTCGTACTTATAATGTTGCTTATCAAGCACGCTTGAAAGTAAAAGAAGGCGATATGGTTGAACGTGGTCAAGCATTGACGGAAGGTTCCATTGATCCAAAAGAATTGTTACGTGTTACTGACGTGATTACAGTTGAAAAATACTTATTACGTGAAGTACAAGCGGTATACCGTGGCCAAGGGGTAGAGATTGGCGATAAACACGTCGAAGTAATGGTTCGTCAAATGTTACGTAAAGTACGCGTTATGGACCCTGCAGGCACAAAAATTCTACCAGGTGCTTTAATGGATATCGCAGACTTTGCTCGTGCGAATGCATCTTCTATTAAAGCGGGAGAAATCCCTGCGACGGCGCGTCCAGTGTTATTAGGAATTACCAAAGCAGCCTTAGAAACGAATTCATTTATTTCTGCTGCATCCTTCCAAGAAACAACTCGTGTCTTAACAGATGCAGCCATTCGCGGTAAGAAAGATGTCTTATTAGGACTAAAAGAGAATGTTACAATTGGTAAATTAATCCCTGCTGGTACTGGTATGACCAGATATCGTAATATCAAATCAAACCTAGACGTACAAGCAGAATTAAACGAGGCTGAAGCAATAGCAGCGACCGAAGTAACTGAAACCACAGAAGTAGAATAATTTAGCGCAGTGGTTGAGTGATTCCAATTAGAGTCTCAATGACTTGTTTGAGAGCTGGTCACCTGTGCGAGTGGTGGACAGACGAAGTGAAAATCCATTGGTTTTCTACTTCTGGTTCACTCCCAATTCTGCGGGGGTGGACAGACGCAGCGAAAGTCATTTGGCTTTCTACGTCTTGCCCGCCTTCATTGAGAAGTAATAGAGGTTGAACTAAAACAAAAAAGTTTTGGTTCGACCTCTTTTTTTTTTTTTGTTTGTTATAAAAGCGATTGATTCAGAAAATAACAGTCATTCTGATTCTTCCCTACTTTCAATCGGAAATCAAACTTAATTAAAGAAGACTAATTAAATTAAAAATGTTATAATATTCAAATGAAAAAATAAAGGAGGGATAACCAGAATAAAAAAACTATGTGAACTATTTATTTTATTTATACCCCTATAAATTATATGTATAACGAAGTGTTATTATGCTATTGTGAATTACTGTTCAAAGTCTTATGATTAAGATAGTACATGAAGGGGGAATAAATAATGCGTAAAATTATTATGTTTGGTGTTCGGGATGAAGAAAGAATCGTCGCTGAGAATTGGGCGAAGGAACATCAAGTAGAATTATCAATAAATGAAGAAAATTTTACACCTGAATTAATCGAACGAGTGAAGGGTTATGATGGCTTATCTTTATCACAAGTAGGAAAATTAGATGAGTCATTATATGCACAATTACATCAAATGGGAATTAAGCAAATTGCGCAACGAAGTGCGGGAGTAGACATGTATAATTTGGCTTTGGCTAAAGAGAATGACATTATTATTTCAAACGTACCAAGTTACTCACCAGAATCGATTGCTGAATGGACAGTTGCAATGGCTTTAAATATCATTCGTAAATATGATTTAATTCAAGAAAGAGTGAATGAACATAATTTCTCATGGACACCTGAAATCCGCGGGCGTTTAATGGGAGACATGAAAGTTGCGGTATTAGGAACAGGACGTATTGGTCAAGCAGTGGCACGTTTCTTTAAAGGGTTTGGTTGTGAAATTATCGGTTATGATTTATATCCAAATACGCAATTATCTGATTTATTAACCTATGGTGACTCTATTGAAGAGGTCATTAAGGATGCCGATATTATTTCGTTACACATGCCAGCAACTGAAGAAAATCATTATTTATTCGATAAAGAATTATTATTAAAATGTAAAAAAGATGCGATTTTATTAAATATGGCACGAGGTGCTTTAATTGATACGAAAGCTTTAATTGAAGTATTGGATGAGGGGCATTTAATGGGAGCCGGTTTGGATACTTATGAAGAGGAAGGGCCATTGATTCCTAAAAACTTAACAGACCAAACAATTGAAGATGAGTTATTCCTGCAAGTTATTAATCATCCAAAGATCATTTATTCACCACACATTGCTTTTTATACGGATGAAGCCGTGAAGAACTTAGTTGAAGGTGGATTAAATGCAACAGTAGAAGTCATTGAAACGGGAACGACCCGTAATCGTGTAAATTAATTAAATAATAAAAGCGGTAAACGTCAATAATAGAGTAAGGAATGTGAACAAGATGGAAAGTAAAATGACAGCAAATAAATTTGCGATGAATATTTTAAATGGATTGGCATTGGGGACGGTAGTGGTCTTGATTCCAGGGGCATTACTATCGGAATTATTTAAAGCGATTATGCCAGGATCTCCAATTTTAAATGCCTTAGCCATGTCTAATTCTATGTTAGGATTAGTTTGTGGTATGATGGTTGGATTGAATTTTAAATTTAATCCGATCCAATCGGCTTCAGTCGGATTGGCGGCGATGTATGCTTCAGGTGCCGTTCAATTTGCTGATGGGGCGATGACGATTAAAGGGACCGGCGATATTATAAATGTTGGTTTAACAGCCGCTTTAGCTGCATTGGTGATTTTATTAGTAGGCGATAAATTAAAATCGTATACTATTATTGTCATTCCGGCATTATTATTAGCTGGTGTTGGCGGTCTTGGAAGAATGATTTTACCTTATGTTACTAGCATTACAACCTTAATTGGACAAGGGGTTGCTTCATTATTAACACTGCAACCGATTATAATGTGTATTCTGATTGCGATTATTTTTGCGATTTTAATTGTTTCTCCTATTACTACCGTCGGCATCGCTTTAGCTGTTGGATTATCAGGTATTGGTTCTGGTGCTGGTAACTTAGGTATTTGTGCTTGTGGTTTTGGTTTAGCGATTATGGGATGGAATGTCAATGGTGTGGGTACAAGTATGGCACATTTTATTGGCTCACCCAAAATGTCCATGCCAGTCGTAGTGAAAAATCCTAAAACAATGATTCCAATTATCGCTAATGCAGCCGTCTGTGGTTTGGTTGCTCAAATTTTCAATATTCAAGGAACGCCAATGTCCGCTGGTTTTGGTTTTTCAGGGTTAGTTGGGCCGATTAATGCAATAAACTTAGCTGAAGGTGGCTTTGGCAATGTTATGAATATTTTAGTGTCGATTTTAGCGTTTATTGTGATTCCAGTGGCAATGGGATTCGTATTTAAACATGTCTTTACCAAAGTAATGCCAATTGTCTCTGAAGAAGATTATCGCTTAGACTTATAATGATAGGATGTCTAGGCAGAAAGCTACTGATGTAGCTTTGAGTTGATAAACTTTTCATTATTAAAAAGTCAATATGTAGACGAAAGAACACCACCTAAATGGCAACAAGGCTATTTAAGTGGTGTTTTTGTTTAATTTGATTTGATGGCTTCAATAAATTCTTGAATCGCTGAGGTAGTCACAAAATCTTTGCGAGTAGCGATACCGATGGGGTAGAAGTTATTCTTCTCAACGAAAGGAATCCATTTTAATCCTTTATTGTCACTGAGTGCTTGAAATTCAGAAGGTAAAATGGTAATTGCGTTAAGCTCTTTTAAGCTATGTAATAAGACTGCCCAGTCGTTATGCACAAATACGATATTAGGATCAAAACCAGCTGCGTGACAACTCCGTGTTAACATTTCGCCTAACATGAAATGATGCGTCAAGCTAGAAATGTTTTGCCCTTTTAAGTCGATGATTTGAATCGCCTCTTTGTTAGCTAAGGGATTATTTTCAGGAATGACGACCGACACCCAATAGCCTTGGGTAGAAGTAGCTAGAGGTTCGATTGAAATTTCGGGATAAAGTTGGGGGAATGATAATAATCCCACATCGATTTCCTTATCAACCAGCATTTTTTGTAGTTGACGTGAACCATCTTGGAAAATAGCTAATTCAACATTACTATGGGTTGCAATAAAGTGAGAGATTTGTTTCATAAATTGAATGGCGAATAGGGTCGTTAAGCCTACTATTATTTTTTCAATAGGTTGGTGCTTGTATTGCGAAACTTTATCAATTAGCTTTTCAAAGTCCTCGACTATTTTAATCCCTTCATCATACAAGACTTGTCCTGTTTCAGTTAACATCATCCCTTCATCGGTCATATTAAACAGCACAGTATTGAGTTCAGATTCAAGTTTTTTGATGGTTTGTGATAAAGTGGGTTGCGTAACAAAAAGACTTTTAGCCGCTCTCGAAAGATTTTTTGATTCGGCAATCGCAATAAAATATTTTAATTGTCTAATATCCATGAAGGTAACCTCTTTCCTATCTAACTAATATTAGTATAACATAAACGATTTGAGTCACTATTACCAACTTTAGTCTGATTTTTATGAGCAAAGTTGATATATAATGAAATCATTCCCAAAAATTGGTATAATGACGTTAATAAACTCTTTGGAGGTGTTATGGATGTATTATGGATACGATAGTACGATGATTTTAGTGTTAATTGGAGCGGCATTAGTAATGTTTGCTCAATCACGTGTGACAAGTACCTTTAGAAAATATGACGAATTAGAGTCTCTTAACCAAATTACAGGAAGACAAGCAGCTCAAACTTTATTACAAGCGTCCAATATACATGACGTTTCAATCGAACATGTTGCGGGCCATTTATCTGATCATTATGATTCAAGATCAAAAGTTTTAAGATTATCAGATGCAACCGATCAATCAACGTCGATTGCCGCCATATCGGTAGCGGCTCATGAGTGCGGACATGCGCTGCAGGATGCAGAAAGCTACGGTTTCTTAAAATTACGTAGTTCATTTGCACCGATTGCCCAATTTGGCTCTAGTTTATCAATGCCTTTATTAATGGCTGGTTTTATCTTAAATATTTTTTCGTTAGTATGGATTGGGATTATTGCTTTTGGTTTAGCTTTAGCGTTTCAAATTATTACTTTACCGGTTGAATTTGATGCGAGCAAGCGTGCCTTAGCGATTATGGAGTCTCATCATTTAATTGAGCCAGAGGAATTACCAGCAGCGAAAAAAGTATTGAATGCGGCAGCCTTTACCTATGTTGCTAGCACATTAAATAGTGCGTTCACCTTATTACGTTTTATTTTAATCGCAAATAGTCGTCGTCGTGACTAAGGAGAGATTGGATGAGTATATTTCAACGTATTTTACGGGGAAAAGTAAATGTAAACTTAGCGAATGACTTAGCTAAGAAAGTCAATGATGAAGTGAAGAAGATGCCTTCTATTAATATTTTAGTGGCAGGAAAAACTGGGAGTGGCAAAAGCACCTTAATTAATGCTCTCTTTAGAGAGAATATCGCTAAGACAGGGGTGGGGATGCCTGTAACCCAGCACGTTGAAAAGTTGACAAAAGAGGGCGTCCCGTTAACCCTCTATGATACAAAAGGATTAGAATTAACGGCAGAGGCTCAAAAAGAGGTATTAAAAAGCCTTGCACATTTAATTAATATCCAAAAAGAATTGGGCAATGGTCAGGAAATTCATTTAGCTTATTATTGTGTGAATGCTAATATGTCACGTATTGAAGCAATGGAAGTCGAAATAATCAGGGCCTTAGCGAGTGCATTACCAGTTGTTTTAGTCGTAACCCAATCGATTGGCCAAGAAACAAATGATTTTATTGAGTATTTAAAAGAGTTAGCTTTACCAATCGAGGGCGTTGTGCCGGTATTAGCCAAAGAATACGCGCTCTCATCACATCAAAAAATACCTGCACATGGTTTACAGGACTTGATTGATATTACCTTAAAAATAATTCCATCAAAGGTACATCAGGCTTTTATCAACGCCCAACAAATCGATATTGATCGCAAAGTCGAAGATGCGAGACGTTGGGCTAAGCGTTATATTAAAACTTCTTTTGGTGTAGGCTTTACCCCCATACCGGTATCGGATGCAGCCATTCTGGTGCCAATGCAAATTACGATGTTAGGCCATATAACAGCTATTTTTGGTTTGTCATTAGAAAAATCACAAATTATAAGTATGTTAGCTGGTGTAGGCGGTACGGGAGGTGCCACGGCCTTAGGTAAATATTTAGCGGGTAATTTATTAAAGTTTATTCCTGGCGTGGGGACGATAACTGGCGGAGTGATTAGTGGTATGACTGCTAGTAGCTTAACCATTGCTTTAGCCTATAGCTATATAGAAGTGCTTAAGCAAATAGCTAAAGCTGAAATGATTGGTCACGATATAGGCTTAAATGAAATTTCAAAATTAATGGGAGCAAATTTTAATGAACAATTAAAAGAAGTCTCAAAAATGTTGCCCGATTCAGTGAAGAATCAATTACCACTGTGGACTAGAAGCTTCTTTGTCGAAAATTATTAAAAGAATGAGACACGATTCTTAGCAAAATGGACCTAATTAAGTAATGATTAGTGTCTTCCATGACGCTAGGAATCTTTTTTTGACGAATAAAGGACTAACTGTTACTAGAAAAGCCTTTCATTTATAAAAGGTGTGACATTTAGTCAAAATTCCGTTAAAATGTATCTATATGTGTAAATTTTTAAAAACATGAAATAAATAATATTTAGGAGTGAACCATTCGTGAGTGAACATGAAATTCAAGAAACATTAAACGACCAACTCATTGCGCGTCGTGAGAAAATGGTAAATATGGAGGAATCAACAGAAGTCAATCCGTTTGATTCTGGATTTGTACGGACGCATACTTCTAGTCAAATTCATTCAGCTTATGATCATTTAGATAAAGAAACCTTGGCTGAAGGAGAGAAGATTATGGTCTCAGTAGCCGGAAGAATGGTTTCAAAACGTGGAAAAGGAAAAGCTGGTTTTGCTCATTTATTGGACATGGATGGCAAAATTCAAGTATACGTTCGTCAAGATGGTGTTGGCGAAGCCACTTATCCTTGGTTTAAAGTGGCAGACTTGGGAGATATCGTGGGAGTCACTGGTTATGTATTTAAAACGAATACCGGAGAAGTATCCGTTCATGCAACTGAGTTTGTCCCACTAACAAAAGCATTACGTCCATTACCGGACAAATTCCATGGTTTAACCAATGTGGAACAGCGTTACCGTCAACGTTACTTAGATTTAATTAGTAATGATGACAGCCGTAATCGTTTCATTAACCGTTCAAAAATTTTACGTGAAATTCGTCATTACCTAGATGATGCGGGGTATTTAGAAGTTGAAACACCAACATTACATAACTTAGCTGGTGGTGCGAGTGCTAGACCATTTATTACGCATCATAATGCTTTAGATATGGAATTATATTTACGTATTGCCTTAGAATTGCACTTAAAACGATTGGTAGTGGGTGGTATGGAAAAGGTTTATGAAATAGGTCGCGTATTCCGTAATGAAGGAATTGATACGACCCATAACCCAGAATTCACCATGTTAGAAGTTTATACAGCCTACACTGTCTATACGGATATTATGGATCTAACCGAAGGTTTAATTAAATCTGTTGCTGAAAAAGTTTTAGGAACTACTACTGTTGAATATGATGGTCAAGCTATTGAATTAGGTAAGCCTTGGGCCCGCCGTCATATGGTCGATATGATTAAAGAAGTAACGGGTGTCGATTTCTGGCAAGAAATGACTTTTGAAGAAGCCAAAGCACTAGCCAAAGAACATCATGTTGAAGTCAACCCACACGATTTAACAGTGGGACATATTATTAATAATTTCTTTGAAACTCATTGTGAAGAAAAATGTATTCAACCAACCTTTGTCTATGGACATCCGGTAGAAATTTCACCATTAGCACGAAAAAATGAAGAGGATCCTCGTTTCACCGATCGTTTTGAACTCTTTATCGTTGGAAAAGAGTATGCTAATGCCTTTACGGAGTTAACAGACCCAATCGATCAACGTGAACGTTTTGAAGCGCAAATGGCGGAAAAAAATGCTGGAAACGACGAAGCTCATCCAGTGGATGAAGACTTTTTAGAAGCATTAGAATATGGTATGCCACCAACCGGAGGATTAGGAATTGGGATTGACCGCTTAATCATGTTATTGACTGATTCACAATCGATTCGTGACGTATTATTATTCCCAACATTAAGAAACAACTAGAAATTCAATTCACATAAAATAATAGCTCTGTACTGTTCAAATAAATGAACAGTACAGAGCTATTTATATTGTTGAGACAACAGAATTAAGGATTCTTAGTCTTTATAACATTATTTTGCGAATTCAGCCGCATTTTTACCCGCGATGCGTCCAAATACCGAAATGTCGGCCATTGCCGCTGAACCTAGACGGTTAGACCCATGAATGCCACCGGTCACTTCTCCTGCAGCATAGAGTCCTTCAATTGCTTCACCATCAGTATTTAATACTTGAGCTTCAGTATTAATTTTTAATCCGCCCATGGTATGGTGAACAGCTGGGCCGGCTTTTAACATATAGAATGGCGCTTCTTCAATAGTCCAACCTAACATACGAAGATTCCATTCAGGGTCTTCATTCTTCTTAGAATTTTCATTAAAGGTCGCAACCGTTTCTTTTAATTGTTCTTTATCGATATCAAAATGCTCTGCTAATTCATCGAGTGTATCAGCTTTAACTAATAGTCCGCGTTTGAATAAGCTTTCTGCTTCTGCCGGGTGAGAATGAATTGTCCCAGTGGTTTCAGAAGATTTTTCATCCCACACAAGGTAACCGACGTGATCGGTTTGTTCTTTGATTGCCAATGAAATGGCACGACGAGTATCTAATTCTTCTACAAAACGAGTTCCTTCTTTATTAACTAATAGGGCACCGCCAACAAGGCGAGTATCTCCTACATAAAGTAATTTACCAGTTTCAACATCACAAATAGGATATAATTGGATTTTATCCATCCCAACGGTATCAGCATTAAGTGCTTGAGCCATGGTAATACCATCACCAGTTGCACCAGGTGAATTTGTTGATAAGACATGTTCATCTACTTCAGGGTCATTTTCGTATAACATTTCATCATTGGCACCAAACCCACCAGAAGCTAAGACTACTGCATCGGCTTTAACCGTTAAAATTGAAGTTGGGGTTTCAACTTTCACACCTACAATTTTACCATCTACAGCTAAGAGTTCTTTTACATCGTGTTCAGTTAAAACTGGGATTCCTAATTCTTCAGCTTTTATTTTATATTTGGAAATTAATTCATTACCCGTGTGACCTTCAGGAATTAAAGAACGTTTCACGGAGTGTCCACCAAAGAACATTAATGAGTCTAACCATTTTACGCCAATTTCATCACGTAACCATTCAGCGGTAGGAGTAGCATTTTCTGCCACAACTTTAATTAATTCAGGGTCACCACCAGCAACTTCAACGTCTTTCATAAAGTTTTCAGGTGAATCTTCAATGCCTTCTTTTTCTTGTAACCAGTTGCCTGGTGCTGCATATTCACCACCTGAAATCAGAGTGTTACCCCCAACTACCGGTAGTTTTTCTAATAGAACCACGTCAGCTCCTTCTTGTTTTGCCGTCACCGCTGCAGCGAATCCACCACCACCAGCACCCACAACTACTACGTCAGTTTCCATTGTTTCCTCTGTTTTTTCGGTAACTTTTTCTGATTTACCTTGGAAGTTTTTAGTATCGCCGCCTGCTTTTTCAATCGCTTTGGTTAATGCGGTAATAAAAGCTGTTGAGGTTTGTGAAGCTCCTGAGACAACATCTAACTCAATTGATTGATTGTTAATGGCTTCTTCAACTAAACGATTAATGGCCTCTTCGCCCAATCCGCCTGTTTCGCCATGTTCGGTTTGAATGTCGATGATCTTGCCATCTTCTAAAGTAACGGTAACAGTAATGTCACCACCCGACCCGGTCTCGGTCGCTGAAGCAGTTTCTGCTGCCATAATCTGTGGAGTGAAAGAAGTAACAAATAAAGTGATACTTGTAGCCACTAATAGAATGACTGATAAAATTTTTGAAATGTTTTTCATCAAATAAAATCCTTTCTTTACTATATTATTGGACTATAAATATATAAAATATCCAACTACGATTTTAACATCAAATATTGTGCAAAGATACACATAAAAAGTAAGCGTTTGATTAATGATATGAAAAAATACTCATAATTTACTCATAAATACTTAAAGCATATTATATAAGGCCTAGCAGCTTTAAATAAAGTCCAATAAAGAATATATTTTGTGTTTATAGTTTACTTTGAATGACATTATTTATTGAACTATGCTATATTATTCTCAAAGAGGTGAAGTTTATGGAATTCGAAAAAATTGAAAACGGCTATGTTAAACGCAATGAACAAGGTGAGATTATAGCAGAAATTACATTTGAACCAACAACGGACCCAGCAGTGGTCATTGCCAATCATACTTATGTTGATCCTGTGCTGAGAGGGCAAGGGGTTGCAGAAAAATTATTAGACCATTTAGTATCCGAAATGGCTAAAGAGAATAAGAAAATTAAAGCTCAATGTAGCTATGTTGTTGCTAAATTCGAAAAGGAAGCCGATAAATACGACTGGATTAATGCGGTTAAACAATAAACTCCTTTGCAAGATTGTAAAATAAAATGCGACCAAATATAAACACTCATAACAGTTAAAAAGTGAATATAAATCGAAAGAACACAAAAAAAACAATGAAACTCTTTTTATAAGTAATGTAAACGGTTATAATAAATATATAGGCAATGTTTATTAATTTTTTTAATAGAGGAGTGTAGAAATGAAAATTACCAAAACGGCAGTAGCTGGTACACTTGAATCAAGTGATATCATGATTACTGTAAGCCCAAATACTGAGGAAGAGGTCAGTATTAATTTAAGTTCGAGTGTAGAAAAACAGTTCGGCGCGAGAATACGAGAAGTGATTGAGAAAACGCTTTCCAACTTAAAGATTGATTCTGTTTTAGTGGAAGCTGTTGATAAAGGTGCTTTAGATTGTACTGTTCAAGCTAGAACAATTATTGCAGTGAACCGTGCACTCGGAGTAACTGATTATGACTGGAAGGAGATTGACTCATGGAACGTTTAAGAAGAACTATGATGTTTGTCCCTGGATCAAATGTTGCAATGTTACGTGATGCTGCAATCTATGGTGCAGACTCAGTGATGTTTGATTTAGAAGATTCTGTTTCATTAAAAGAAAAAGATTCAGCTAGAGCCTTAGTACATTTTGCTTTAAAGACATTTGACTATTCGAATGTTGAAACTGTAGTTCGTATTAATGCTTTAGAAGATGGTGGCGATCTTGATGTTGAAGCAGTAGTCTTGGCAGGAGTAAATGTTATACGATTACCAAAAACAGAAAATGCTCAGGATATCATTGATGTAGAAGCAGTAATTGAAAAAGTTGAGCGAGAAAATGACATTGAGGTTGGTACCACGAAAATGATGGCGGCAATTGAATCTGCAGAAGGTGTACTTAACGCAAGAGAAATCGCTAATTCAAGTGAGCGTTTAATTGGGATTGCATTGGGAGCAGAAGACTATGTGACAAACATGAAAACCAGACGCTATCCTGATGGAACTGAACTTTCATTTGCTCGAAATATGATATTACATGCAGCACGAGCTGCTGGTATTGCTGCTATCGATACTGTTTATTCAGATGTTGACAACACCGAAGGGTTTAAAGCGGAAGTATCATTAATTAAACAGTTAGGATTTGATGGTAAATCAGTCATTAACCCGAGACAAATACCATTAGTTAATGAAATATATACACCAACAGAAAAAGAAATAAACAATGCTTTAGCTGTTGTGGCAGGAATACGTGAAGCAGAAGCTAAGGGGTCGGGAGTTATTTCAGTTAACGGAAAAATGGTGGATAAACCGATTGTTGAGCGTGCTGAACGTGTATTAGCACTCGCTAAAGCAGCAGGTATTATCGAGGAAGGAGAATACTAAGATGGTAGTTAATAAAGTTGGACGTGAAATTCCTTCGGAATTAGCAAACACTCACGGCGTATTTGAAGGTGAAACAACTAATATTAAAAATTTTAATCGTACCCAAGCGAATGTCACACCCGTAACACCGGGCAATAAAAAATTATTATCGAGCATCCGTGAAGCGATTGAAAAAACAGGATTAAAAGATGGAATGACGATTTCTTTTCATCACCATTTAAGAGAAGGTGACTTTGTTCTTAACATGGTTATGGAAGAAATTGCAGCAATGGGGATTAAAAACATTTCTATTGCACCATCGTCAATTGCTAATATCCATGAACCACTAATTGAACATATAAAAAATGGTGTTGTTACTAACATAACTTCTTCGGGATTACGCGACAAATTAGGTGCAGCGATTTCAGAGGGAATCATGGAAAATCCGGTAACTATTCGTTCACATGGGGGACGTGCTGGAGCTATTGTAACAGGCAAAATTCATATTGATGTGGCATTTTTAGGTGCTCCAAGTTCAGACGAATATGGTAATGCGAACGGGACTTCTGGTTCAGCAGCTTGTGGATCATTAGGGTATGCAAAAGTTGATGCTGAGTATGCCGATAAAGTGGTTGTTATTACAGACAACTTAAAACCTTATCCTAATACGCCTATCAGCATTCCACAAAAAAATGTTGATTATGTTGTTGTTGTTGATCAAATTGGTGATCCAACAGGTATAGCAAAGGGGGCGACGCGATTTACAAAAAATCCTAAAGAATTGTTAATTGCTGAATACGCAGCTAAAGTTATAACAAGTTCTCCATACTATAAAGAAGGATTCTCTTTCCAAACAGGAACAGGTGGGGCGTCGTTAGCCGTAACTCGCTTCTTAAGAGAACAAATGATTAAAGACAATATAAAAGCCTCTTTTGCATTAGGAGGTATCACCAATGCAATGGTTGAGTTATTAGAAGATGGTTTAGTAGATAAAATCTTAGATGTACAAGATTTCGACCAACCTTCAGGTCAGTCATTAGGACGGAATGCAAACCATTATGAAATTGATGCAGATTTATATGCTTCGCCGTTTAATAAAGGTGCAGTAATCAATATGTTAGATGTTTGTATTTTGTCAGCATTAGAAGTAGATACAGACTACAATGTCAACGTGTTAACAGGATCTGATGGTGTCATAAGAGGTGCTTCTGGTGGGCATTCTGATACAGCATTCGCATCTAAAATGAGTATGGTAATATCTCCATTGATTCGCGGACGTATCCCAACATTTGTAGAAAAAGTTAATACTATCATCACACCTGGAACTTCAGTGGATGTGGTAGTAACTGAAGTTGGTATTGCTATTAATCCTAATCGTTCTGATTTAATTGAACACTTTAAAGATATTAAAGTTCCAATTTTTACAATAGAAGAATTAAAAGAAAAAGCTTATTCCGTAGTTGGAACACCAGACCCAATTGAGTATGGGGACAAAGTTGTCGCAGTTGTTGAATATCGAGATGGCACAGTTATTGACACCGTTCGCAATGTCAAATAGTCAAGTCTTTGATGGAGAAAGTGTAACATTACTTGAAATGTTACAAGCTAGGGAAGAACGACAAGAATTGCAAAGAAATATTTTTTTAAAAGCTCCCCAGGGAACACTTTTATATATCACAATGAATATTCCAGGTGAGATAAAAAACTCAAAAATATTAAAAAGAGTTTTTGAATGCGAACTAAATAGTTTGCAACGTAAATTTTCAAAAGAAACGATTCTAACTCGTTTCGTAAGTAACAAAACAGGAAATGAAGCGTATATACTATTATCAATCAATCCGGTATTACTTAAGAAAAGATTGATTAAATATGAGGAAGAAAGTCAATTAGGTCGATTATTAGATTTAGATGTTCATTATAAAAACAAAGAAAATATATTTCAAATAAGTCGAACTGAGATTGGTTATCCACCTCGAAAATGTTTTCTTTGCGATAATATCGCTAAAGAATGTGGACGGAGCCGTTCCCATTCTTTAGATGATATTCGACTTTACATTAGTAAGAAGGTCTTAAACTATCTAGAAGAGAATAGTAATTAAAAATAAAAATAAAAAATTTACAGAGGTGCATTATGAAAAACTTAAAGTTCTTTGGATTAAACATTAAGTTGTTTATCGTTTTTGCTTTGTTAGTGATTCTTGCGATGTATACAGGCGTATTATCTAAGGACCTAGCTGGCGGCATCGCAATTATGATGGTTATTGGTATTATCTTTAATGAAATTGGTGAGCGAATCCCAATCTGGAATTCATATGTTGGGGGAGGGCTTGTTTTAGCTTTCCTAGGAACTGCCTTTTTAGTTCAGTTTAATGTAATCCCTACAGAATATGTCGAATTAATGGATCAAGTTACATCCAAACCAATGGGAGTGCTAAACTTTTTCATCATAGCCCTAATTACAGGATCCATTTTAGGCCTAAATCGTGACTTAATGTTAAAATCCTTCTCAGGATATATTCCAGCCATATTAGGTGGACTTGTCGGTGCAGGAATTCTAGGTGTTTTAGCAGGGTTATTATTTGGAGTAAGCCCAACGGACACTATTATCAAATATGTTCTACCAGTTATGGGAGGGGGTAACGGTGCTGGTGCAGTACCATTATCACAAATCTATGAACGGGTTACTGGTGATACAGCAGCTAATTATTATGGTTTTGCGATTGCTATCTTAACGATTGCTAATATTTTTGCAATTATTTCAGGTGGTATTTTAAATAATATTGGGAAAAAATCAACAAATTTAACTGGTGATGGCAATACATTGATTCGTAATGCTGATGAAATCAAAAGTGATAAAGAAAGTTATGAAATTTCAATCAAAGATTATGCCGGAGCTATTTTAATGGCCTTAACTTTCTATCAAGCAGGTCGTCTTTTGTCTGAATTGTGGGAAAATTATATATTACCTTCAATCCCGATTCATGCATTTGCTTTTATGATTATTTTAGTAGCACTAGCGAATGCATTTGATTTAATACCTGGTAGTTTACGTATGGCTGCTAAAGATGTTCAGTCATTTTTCTCTAAAAACTTAGTATTAGTTATTATGGTAGGGGTCGGAGTTTCAACAGATTTAAATGAACTATGGGCAGCTATATCTCTAGGTAATGTTATTATTGCAGCAGCAATTGTTATCGGTGCGATTTTAGGATCAGCGATTGTTGGTTGGATGGTAGGCTTCTATCCAATCGATTCAGCTGTTACTGCTGGACTATGTATGGCTAACCGTGGAGGATCAGGAGACTTGGCCGTTTTAGGGGCAGCTGACCGTATGGGCTTAATTTCTTATGCCCAATTATCTTCACGTTTAGGTGGAGGAATGGTATTGGTCATAGCATCAATTTTATTCGGATTTTTCCTATAAGATTAGCATATTTTAAACAGCTTTGCTTAGACGTAGCACTTGACTCTTATCGAGTGCTCACGTCTTTCTTTATAAATACTAGAATTGACAAAAAAGATAAAATAATTTTTATTGAGCATGAATGTACAAATGTAATTTGATATAATGTGATTAACAGATAAATTAAGGAGAGTGGTAATATTATGACGGAAAAGCATTTAGTCGGCATCACTGAAACCGTTCTAAGAGATGCGCATCAAAGCTTATTGGCGACCCGCATGCCTTTTGAAGACATGAAAGACATTTTGCCGGTACTCGATCAAGCTGGATATGCTTCTTTAGAATGTTGGGGCGGCGCGACTTTCGACGCATGTATTCGCTTCTTAAATGAAGACCCTTGGGAACGTTTAAGAAATATCAAAGCATTAGCTCCTAATACGCCGTTGCAAATGCTATTGCGCGGGCAAAATTTATTAGGTTATCGTCATTATGCGGATGATGTGGTCGATAAATTTGTCGAGAAAGCCGCAGCCAATGGGATTGATATTTTCAGAATTTTTGATGCCTTAAATGATATGCGCAACACCAAACAATCGGTTGAAGCAGTCAAAAGGACAGGAAAGGAAGCGCAAGTCGCCATTGCATTTACAACGAGTCCTGTTCATACCGATGAGTATTATGTTGGATTAGCAAAAGAAATTGAGGGCATGGGCGCTGATTCACTGTGCATTAAGGATATGGCCGGCATTCTGACGCCTCAACGTGGCTATTCGTTAATTAAATCGATTAAAGAGGCAGTGTCGATACCGGTAATTGTCCATACGCACGCAACCAGTGGCGTTTCACAAATGACGCTTTTAAAAGTGGTAGAAGCCGGTGCAGATCGAATCGATACCGCCATATCACCATTAAGCGAAGGGACTAGTCAACCAGCAACAGAATCATTAGTGATTGCATTAGAAGAATTAGGCTATCAAACCACAGTTGATCACGAGAAATTAGATTTAATTGCTGAACACTTTAGAAAAATGCGAGATAAATATTTAGCCGAAGACTTAATCAATCCTAAAATGTTAACTGCTGATCCACGGGCTTTAATTTATCAAGTGCCAGGTGGAATGTTGTCTAACTTAAGTTCTCAATTGAAACAAGCAGGTTTGGCTGAAAAATATGATGAAGTGTTAGCGGAAGTTCCACGGGTGCGTAAAGATTTAGGTTATCCTCCATTAGTGACGCCACTTAGTCAAATGGTTGGAACACAGGCTACAATGAATATTGCAACTGGTGAACGATACAAGATGGTTTCAAACGAAGTTCGCAGTTATTTAGTTGGTAAATACGGTAAGTCCCCGGTGGCAATCGATGAAATGTTCCGCCGTAGTATCATGGGCGATGAAAAAGTCATTGATTATCGACCAGCCGATGATCTAGAAGCTGAATTTGGAAAGCTAACGTTAGAGATAGGTGACTTAGCTAAAAGCGAAGAAGATGTCTTAATTTATGCTCTGTTTCCAGAGGTTGGGAAAAACTTTTTAATGAAGCGTAATCAACCTGAAGAATCAGTGGTGAAAGTTACAGCCTATATTTAGAAAGGATGAAGCCGATGGAATTTACAATCATTGATGGAATAAATTTAACAGTCTCTGCCATATTAATGGTGGCCTTTACACTTATTTTAATCATGTTTTGTATACAGTACGTGAGTAAATTGGTGGAAAAATACGAGCGAGTACAAGATGTTTTGCAACAAACAGAAGGAGCAAACAAAAGTGCCCCATCGCAACTCTATCCGTCAGCAAGTTCAAATGCATTGTCAAAAAAGAGCTTGTTTGAAGAAGATAAATTAGCAAGAGTAGCGGTGTTAACGGCATTAGCCCATGCGAGTGAAGGTGAACCAGATAAGCGTTTTGAAGTAGTTTCTGTTATAAAAAAATAGCAACCGATATGAATGAGGATGCTTCTTTAAAATAAAATTAAACAATCCAGAAAGGATGAATTTCATGAAAAGATATGAAGTAGTGGTTAATGATGAAGTGTTTGAAGTGAGTTTACGAGAATTAAAAGCAGATGAAACAATTGAAGTAACGCCTCAAACATCAGCTGCCAAAACAAATGATACCCCTGTTGCTTCTACAACAAGCAATCAAGAAGGAGTTGTGGTCAGCGCCCCGATGAGTGGTGTGATTATGAAAATATTAGTTAAAGAAGGCCAAAGTGTCAAAGCAGGCGATAACTTATTTATTCTAGAAGCAATGAAGATGGAAAATGAAATAAAAGCCACTCAAGATGGTGTAATCAAATCAATTTTAGTGACGGAATCGCAACAAGTTGAAACGAAACAAGAATTAGCCGTAATGTAGGAGGGATGATATGTTAGAAATTATCAGTGAATTAATTACTAACTCCGGATTTGCTGCTCTTTCTGGTAAGAGTTTTATTATGATTGTGATAGCTTGTGTGTTGCTTTATCTGGGGATTAGAAAGCAATATGAACCGTATTTAATGATTCCTATTGCCTTTGGGATGTTACTTAGTAATTTACCTATTTCAGGTATTATGGACCCAGGTAATGGCATCGATCCAGGAGGGTTATTATATTATTTATATCAAGGAACTAAGTTAGGAATCTATCCACCCTTAATATTTTTATGCTTAGGTATCGCAACGGATTTCGGTCCGTTAATAGCGAATCCGATTACGATCCTATTAGGAGGCGCTGCACAATTCGGTATTTTTGCGGCCTTTTTCCTTGCCTTATTATTTGGAATGACGCCCCAAGAAGCGGCTTCCATTGGCATTATCGGCGGAGCGGATGGACCGACAGCCATTTTTACTACAACGCGCTTGGCACCACATTTATTACCAGCGATTGCGGTAGCGGCTTATTCTTATATGGCTTTAGTGCCTGTTATTCAGCCACCGATTATTCGAGCATTAACGACTAAAGAAGAACGGAATGTTGTGATGGAGGAACAACGAAAAGTTTCTCAAACAGAAAAAATTATTTTTCCGATCGTTGTAACTATTTTAGTTAGTTTACTAGTGCCTAGTGCGACGACTTTAGTAGGGATGTTAATGTTAGGAAATTTATTGCGTGAGAGTAAAATAGTACCGTTATTAACCGATGCATTACAAAATTCAATGATGTATATTGTAACGATTTTATTAGGAACAACCGTCGGAGCAACCGCTACTAGCGAAATCTTCTTATCACCGGATACCTTGTTAATTATCGTGTTAGGATTGATTGCTTTTGCATTCGGGACTGCTTCAGGTGTGTTAATCGGTAAAGTGATGTATAAATTTACTGGTGGAAAAATTAATCCAATGATTGGTGCTGCCGGTGTTTCAGCTGTGCCAATGGCTGCTCGAGTGGTACAAAAAGAAGGACAATTGGAGAATCCATCCAATTACTTACTGATGCATGCGATGGGACCGAATGTGGCCGGAGTAATTGGTTCCGCTATTGTGGCGGGTGTCTTGTTAGCGATGTTTAGTTAGAGTTTAAATGAATAAAATGATACCCTCAAAAGGCTGAATTCTACTGCCTCCTAAATCCGGATAAGGACAAAGGGAGCGGGAGCCGTTTGAGGGTATTTGTTATGATAATAATGATGCTAACCAGATGATGAGTTTTACCACATTGGGTAGGACAATAATTGTATAGAGCATTCGGATAATTTGGGTACTCGCTATTCTAGCCAAATCGCCTCCTAATTCTCCGGCAATCAATGAAATATCAGTTGCGCCAGCTGGAGAAGAAGAAAATAAGGCTGATTGTAAATCAATGAGTCCCCGGCGATAGATAAAGATAGAATAGAAATAATTGAGCGTTAAATAAGAGGCCAATAAAATAATTGCTGGCATAATTAAATTAAACATATTTAGCAGACTCTCATGAGTAAAGGTCGTCCCAATAATGGAACCAGCACAAATTTGAGCGGTATATCTAAGAGCGGGTCTTAAAGGTTGACTACCACCGTATAATTTGATTAATAACGAAGCGATTAAAGCACCGATTAGTGTTCCTACTGGTAATTGTGAATAGTAACCAATAATACCTCCGATTAGCGAGATGAAAATAACATAGAGATCATTTTTGATAGGTGGGTGGGATTGTTTGTGATCGCTAGATGTCGTTTTATTGCTACCATTTTGAACTGGCGTCGCATTGAGTCGTTTTAAAATAAACTTAATCCAATTTGGCAAGATAAGGAGCATTCCGACTAAGCGAATGGTTTGCATTGAAGCTACGACATCTGCTTGAGCGCCCATATCAATACTCATAAGTGAAACATCCATGATACCACCAGGTAAGCACATCAGTAGCGCTGTTACTAAATCAAATTTAAAAACAAAATGAAAGATAAACCCAACTAAAATCATATTGAATGTAAATAAAGCTAAAAGCAAAGCGACGGGTTTACGCATTTTAGGAAGATTTTCTAAGTCAGAGTGATTAATCAATTGACCAATGTATGCGCCACTTAAGATTTGCGCAAATAACTTTAAGTTACGAGGCACATAAAGGTTACCAAATAAAACATTGATGATGGCCACGATCACCATACTGCCAATCATGAAAGCAGCTGGAATATTGAGTTTTTTAAATAATAGGCCACCTAGTAAGCCAATCGATAACGTGAGTGCAATTTGTTCAATCATTCAAACACCTCTTTAAAGAACTATATTTATTATTATAACATTATAGCGGCTAATCATATACATTAGATTGGATTTAAGCTCTAAATTTCAATGACCAATACATTCAATGCAAATTGATGTAAAAAATTATCGAAAAATCTTTGCATTCAAGAAGATGTCATGGTATTATAATAATGTTGCAAAATGCACAGTAATAACTCTAATTTAGCAAATAGATTAGGGCAGAAAGGACGAAGAAAATTATGAAACAAGGAATTCATCCAGAATATCAAAAAGTCGTGTTTATGGATACTTCAACTGGTTTCCAATTCTTATCAGGTTCTACTAAATCATCAAATGAAACTGTTGAATGGGAAGACGGTAATACTTATCCATTAATCCGTGTTGAAATCTCTTCAGATTCTCATCCGTTTTACACTGGACGTCAAAAATTCACTCAAGCCGATGGTCGTGTGGATCGTTTCAACAAAAAATACGGTTTCAAAGACAACAACGCTGCAAATTAATTCTAGTAGCTTAAAAACATTGATATATCAACGTTTTAAAGGTTTACCATGTTATGTGGTAGACCTTTTTTTGTGCTTCGTACTAACTTTTAACTAACTTTTTTTGAAAAGTACTCAAACATAATGGTGTTTTTTGAAGAAATGGGAGTGGACCAGAAGTAGAAAATTGAATAATTTTCCTTCGTCGGCCTACCCCCGCATAGTTGAGTAGGCCTCAAACAAGTCGAAAGACGATTGAGGCCACTCAACCCCTGCGCTATAAATTAACGTGCATTAATTTGACTGAATTTTTCAAGATTAATCTCAGCTACATTAAGACGCACTTTGAGACCACTCAACCACTGTGCTTTTAAATAACGAATGATAACTTGACTAAATTTATCAAGTTTATGCCCATCCCAAAAATATAGTGAAAATATTGTTGAATAACTAGACTTTTTCACCACTAGATATAAGTTTTACTAATTCATTTTATATACCACATTGTGATAATTAATATTTATAACTAAACATAAGAATACAAATTAACTGTTAAACACTGATATAACAACCAATGATCGTGAATAAGAGCCGCTGCATGAATTATTATTGACTTGTGAATAAAAACTATACTATTAGCTCAGCTTATAGTAAGTCTGAATATTAATTATTTTTTTTATTGGCAAAGACTTGCTATAATGAAAGCGTAAACAAAACAGCGTTTACATTTATTAAAGAGGAGGTATTGTATGAACTTCGATTGGATTAAAGTGAGAGCTGTGACTCATAGTGATAAAGTTGCGATTATTGAGCCAGCTAAAAAAAGAGAATGGACTTATCATGAATTGAATGTCCGTGCAGAGAACTTAGCGAATTATCTTGTTGAGCAAGGAGTTCAAAGAGGAGATAGAGTGGGGGTATTTGCACCAAATGATGTTGCGATTGCCGATTTTTTCTTTGCTTGTATTAAGATGGGAGCTGTATTCATCCCATTAAATTGGCGTCTTAAGCCATTAGAGGTTGCGAAAGTTGTTGAAGATTCAGGAACGAAATTCATCGTAAACGCTGTTAACCATGAAGACCGTTTGGAAAATGTTCCCAAAGAGTACATTAAATTAAACATTGATTTACCGGAGTATGATGAGATTGTCAATCCAGCTAATCACCATCCATTTGAATCTGTAGATCTTGAGTTGAATGATCCAGCATTCTTAATCTACACAAGTGGTTCAACCGGAACACCTAAAGGGGTGCTTCATACGCATCAAAGTTATCGTAATAACGCCTTTAACGAGATTTTATCATTTAACTTAACGGAGGAATTACGTGTTATTATCAATGTGCCGTTATTCCATATTATCGGATTTGTTGATATGTTAATTCCTGTTTTAATGTTAGGTGGAACGATTGTATTAGAACGCTATTTTAATGCTCAGACTTTAAATAGTATGATTCGTGAGTATCGTCCAAATACTTTAATTATGATTCCAACGATGTATTATGCGATGCTTGCATCACCTGACTTTGCACCAGATGTTTTAGAAAGTGTTGATTTAATTGTTTCTGGTGGCGCGCCGCCATTACCACAAATTGCGCAAGCTTTTGAAAAAATGGGCAAACCCATTATGAACATTTATGGTTTATCTGAAGTGCCTTTAGTAACGTTCAATCGTAAGGAATTTGCGAAAAAAAATCCAGCAGCTATTGGCCAACCATTAATGAATGGCAAGATTAAGATTGTTGATGACCAATTAGAAGAAGTTGGAGTTGGCGAAGTGGGTGAATTATTAGTAGCGGGTGCCAATGTGTTTGCAGGCTATTGGAATTTACCTGAAGAAGATGAAAAAGCCTTCCACGAGGGGTATTTTAGAACGGGTGACTTAGCAACTCGTAATGAAAAAGGTGAAATAACAATTGTTAATCGTCTGAAAGAGTTAATCATTACCGGTGGCGAGAATGTTTTACCTTCTGAGGTAGAAGCGATTCTTAATAAACATCCATTAATTAAGAGTGGCTTGGTAGTGGGATATGATAATCCGAAATATGGAGAGTCAGTATCAGCAGCCATTATCTTAAACCCTGAAGCACGCGATTATGAAAACTTTGAAGCGGCTTTAGATGAGTTTATGATGAAAAACTTAGCAGGGTATAAAGTACCAAAACTATACTTAGTACTAGAAGAAATCCCATTGAATTCAGTTGGTAAACCTGATCGTTTAGAAATTCAACGGATGATGAATGAATACGCAAAAGAAATTGATGATCCTGTTAATCACAATAAATAAATAATACGAATATGGAGGAAATTATTATGTCAACTAAACAAGAATTATTAAATAGATTATATCCTGAGGATGTTTTAAAATTATCTGCTGATTTAACCGAAGGAGAAGTAAAGGTTTTAGCGCAATTGGTAGAACTTTTAGAAAGTAAGTATCGTAAAGATTTAAATAAACATTGGACTAATTGTACAGTACCAGAAGGCTTCTTTGAAGATTTAGGAAAATTAGGTTATAAAACAAACCCATTATTATTTGAAGGTCGTGAAGGCGCGAAAGCACCAAGTCAATTATTTGAATTCTTCTTCACTTATACTTTAGCTCGTTTTGATATTTCCTTAGTTACTTTATTAGGTGTTCACTCAGGATTAGGATTTAATTCATTCTTATTCGGTGGGGATGACGCACAACGTAAAGAATATTTACCGAAATTAGCTTCTCATGAATTAAGAACTTGTTTCGCTTTAACAGAACCATTGCATGGTTCAGACGTAGCGTGGGGATTAGATACTACTGCTCGTCGTGAAGGAGATAAATGGATCTTAAACGGTGAAAAACGTTGGATTGGTGGCGCAATTGTAGCGGATGTCATTCCAGTTTATGCACGTGATGAAGAAACAGGTAAACCAAAATGCTTCATTGTTGAAAGAGAAAAAGCAGGTGTTGAAATTGATGTGATTGAAAATAAAATTGCGTTGAAGATCGTTCCTAACTGTAATATTAAGTTAACGAATGTTGAAGTAGAGGAATCAAAACGTCTACAAAACATTAATGGCTTCAAAGATATTGCCAAAGTATTATTCTCAACACGTGCAGCTGTTGCGTTCATGGCAACGGGTGGAATGGCAGGAGCTTTACAAGCAACCTTGAAATATGTTAAAGAACGTGAGCAATTCGGTAACAAGATTGCAAGTTATCAATTAGTTCAAGAAAAATTAGCAATGATGCAAGCAAACTTAACACAAGCAATGTCATTATGTGTCCATATTGCGAAGTTACAAGAACAAGGCGATTACAATGAAGTGGTGACGTCGATTGGTAAAATGATTAACTCATTACGCTTGAGAGAATCAGTAGCAATGGGACGTGGTATCTGTGGCGGTAATGGTATCGTAGCAGATTACGATATTGCACGCTTCTTCTCAGATGCTGAAGCAGTTTTCACTTATGAAGGAACACATGAAGTTAACTCACTTATCATTGGTCGAGCAATGACAGGTGAAGCAGCATTTAACTAAAAGTGCTACAAGATGACGAGGAGGAAATAATATGACCATTAGAAAAGCAACCGTATTGGGTGCTGGCGTGATGGGGTCGCAAATCGCGGCCCTTCTCGTTAACGCCGGTATTCAAGTAGAATTACTTGACGTAGTAATTGATCAAAATGATAAAAATAAATTATCTAAAATGGGGTATGATCGCATTAATGATCGTAAAAAACCGATGTTATATGATGCAAAGTTTTTAGGGAATTTATCCTATGGAAACTTTGATGATAATTTAAAAGAAGCTTCTGATTCTGATTTATTTATTGAAGCAGTAAAGGAAGATATCCAAATTAAACATGATATTTGGAAGAAAATCGCTTCCGTAGCGAAGGATACAGCCATTTTAGCGACTAATACTTCTGGTATTCCAATTGAAATGATTGCTAAAGTCTTATCAGATGATGAAAGAGCGCGCTTCCTAGGAATGCACTTCTTCAATCCACCACGCTTCATGAAATTAGTAGAATTAATTCCTAATTCAAAAACAAGTGACGCTACAATGGAAGTGGTGAGTGACTTTGCAATTAATGGCTTAGGTAAAGGAGTTGTAACAGCAAATGATGTCCCAGCCTTTATCGCTAACCGTATTGGTACGCATGCAATGGCGGACAACATGGCCAGAGCTGAAAAACTAGGTTTATCAGTTGTTGAAGCAGATGCTTTAACTGGAAAAGTTATTGGACGCCCAATGGGAACCTATGCTTTATCAGACTTAGTTGGATTAGATATTGCAACTTCAGTAGTTAAAGGTATCATGATGAATCCAAGTGAGACGGAACATTTCACTTTACCAGACTTAATGCCAAAATTATTAGAAAAAGGTTTATTAGGTAATAAAGTAAAACAAGGATTTTACAAGCGTGAAGGTCGCAAAAAATTAGTTATTTCACCGGATACATTAGAATATACAGAGGTGGAAATGCCAGCGTTACCTATTTTAGCTCAATTTGGTCGTAAATTAAAAGATAATTTAGATATTATCTTTAATAGTGACGATCCAGCTGGAAAATATTTATGGGAAACCTTAGCAGCATCGTTTTATTACTCAGCATTAAATGTGCCAAAAGCAGCGAATGATTATAAAGATATCGACCGTGCTTTAGTTTGGGGCTTCAATTGGCAAAAAGGACCATTCCAATTATGGGATTTAATGGGATTCGAACGTGTTAAAGAACGCTTAACAAAAGAATATGGATCTTTACCAGAATGGGTAGCGAATCGTACTGAACCGTTTTACCAACCAGGTGAGCGCTTAGAACAAACGACGTCGATTGAAGAGAAAATTGAAAAAGATCTATGGGATGGAGAGGCTTCAAGATTTAGTGTTGTCAACACGGATCAATTATTGTTCAAGTTTAAGACACCGAATAATACGATTACTGATGGTTTATGCGAGGATTTAATTAAAGCAGTTGATACATTAGAAAATGAAGACTATTCAGGAATGGTTATTTATTCTGATGGGCCACACTTCAGTTTAGGTGCGAACTTGTTAATGATGAAAGCAGCTATCGAACAAGAGCAAGTAGATGAATTAGTTGGAGGTACTATTTCAGTATTACATAATGCTGTCAATCGTATGCGTTATGCAACTAAACCAATCGCAACCGCAACTCAAGGGCGTGCTTTAGGTGGTGGAGCAGAAATTTTATTAGCGTCACCATTTGTTGTAGCAGCAGCTGAATCCTATATTGGTTTAGTAGAAGTGGGTGTTGGTTTAATTCCAGGTGGTGGAGGTTTAGCAGAATTAGCTGAACGCGCAACCATTGGTAATGATCAAACGTCTAACAAAATTCAAACCTTAGCCAAAGTAGTGATGAATGTGGCTCAAGCTAAAGTGGTGATGAATGCTTATGAAGCGCAAGAAAACTTATTCTTGAAACCAACAGATACCATCATTATGAACGGTGATCGTCGTGTTGATGTGGCTTTAGACCGTGTTCGCTTTGAGGCTAATGCCGGCTATGTTCCACGTACAAAACGTACTTTTGCAGCTTTAGGCACAGACTTCATCGGTGTGGTTGAAGGGCAATTAGATTCTATGAGATTAGGTCATTTTATTAGTGATTACGATATGGAAATTGCGTTAGCATTAACCGAAGTATTAGCAGGTGGCGAGGTGCCAAGAGGGACACTCGTTAATCAAGAATACTTACAAAGCTTAGAAAAAGCCCAATTCACACGTTTAGCGAAAAATCAAAAAACATATGAACGTATTGCACATATGTTAAAAACTAGAAAGCCGTTAAGAAATTAATGGATGAACAATGGAGGGGAAAAATATGGAAGAAGCATACATTGTCTCTTATGGCCGCTCAGCTGTAGGAAAAGGAAATAAACGCGGAGCATTTGCCAATGACCGTCCTGATGATATTGCGGCTGAAGTTTTAAAAGGGGTCATTGATCGTATCGAAGGACCATTCGATCCAAACTTAATAGAAGATGTGATTGTAGGATGTGCTTACCCAGAAGCAGTACAAGGAAATAATTTTGCTCGTACGATTGCGTTAAGAGCAGGATTACCTTATACCGTTGCTGGTCAAACAGTCAATCGTTTCTGTTCATCAGGTTTACAAACGATTGCAACAGCAGCTAACTCGATTATGGCTGGGCAATCCGATGTGTTAGTAGCAGGTGGCGTTGAGTTTATGAGTGCCGTGCCAATGTTAGGAAATGAACCAACTAATAACCCGACTTTACAAAGAGAAGGAGTCGGAGCAGGAACGCCAATGGGCTTAACCGCTGAAAACGTGGCTGAAAAATATGGTGTTTCACGCGAAGATCAAGATGCATTCGCCGTCCAAAGTCATCAACGTGCTTTAGCTGCCCAACAAGCAGGTCGCTTAGCAGATGAAATTATACCAGTACAAGTTAACAAAGTGACTTATACCGCTGAAGGCCCGGTAGTAACGAAGGAAGAATATAAAACCGACGAAGGCATTCGTCCGGGGACGAATATGGAAAGCTTAGCGAAATTACCGACGATCTTTAAAGCAAATGGATCGGTAACAGCAGCGACTTCATCACAAATTAGTGATGGATGCGGATTCGTAGTATTAATGTCAGGCAAGAAAGTAAAAGAATTGGGTATTAAACCGATTGCGAAGTTTGTTGGATTTAAAGCTGTAGGGGTAGATCCTAAATTAATGGGGATTGGACCAGCTTATGCAATTCCAGAAGTATTAAAATTAGCAGAACTTACTTTAGATGATATTGACTTAATTGAATTAAATGAAGCTTTTGCCTCTCAAGCTTTAGCTTCTATGCGTGAATTAGGAATTAATCAAGAAATTACTAATGTTAACGGAGGAGCAATTTCATTAGGACATCCACTAGGTGCATCAGGGGCTATTTTAACAGCACGTTTGTTAGCTGAAATGAAGCGTCGTCCAGATTCAAAATATGGCATTGTCTCAATGTGTATTGGTGTCGGAATGGGAGCAGCCGGAATTTTTGAATATATTCACTAGTATCCGTGACACAGGAGGATTAGAATGGAAAATCAAGAGTTATTGATCAATATTGAAAATTCTATCGCCACCTTAACGATTAATCGTCCAAAATATGGTAATGCTTTATCAAAAGATAATTATCGCGCAATAATGGAAGCGATGAAATCTTTTGAAGACAATGAAGAGGTTAGAGTCATTATCATTACCAGCACTGGAGACAACTTCAGTGCTGGGGGTGATGTTACCCAGTTTAAGGTAGCGATTGAAACAAAAACACATATTCCTTATGATACAGTAAGGGAAACAGGTTATATGATTGAAGCCATTATAAAAAATAAAAAGCCCGTCATTGCAGCTGTAGAAGGTTTTGCAGTAGGTGCAGGTTTTGGGTTGGCGATGGCTTGTGATTTTATCATCGTTGGCGAAAGCTCAAGATTAATACCCGGATTTTCAAATATGGGCTTACCGGGAGATACAGGATTAATTTATCGCTTGTATCGTGCGGTTGGTAGTTTTCGTACACGTCGTCATCTAATGTTAAATGAAACAATCAATGCCTCATTAGCAAAGGAATATGGTTTAGCATATGATGTCGTTCCTGATCAAACGGTTTATGCGACAGCTTTAAAATTAGCACAAAAACTAGCAAAAGGGCCATATATTGCCTATGCTTACCAAAAAGAAATGATGGCTATCATCGAATATCCAGCATTAGATGAATTCAATCAATTAGAAGCAAAATATATGCATGAGGCATCTAAACAAGCCAATCATTTTGAAGCCGTAGAGGCATTTTTAAATAAGAGACAGCCCAACTTTTAATATAGGGAGATAAAGACTCATTACGAGTGGCTGGGCATAAACTTGATCAATTTAATTAAGATTATTGTTCATTAATTAATAGCG
>NZ_KV805681.1:38356-57756 GCF_001811625.1 Globicatella sp. HMSC072A10
TGCGTCTTAAAGACTTGTTTGAGACCTACTCAGCTGTGCGGGGGTGGACAGACAAAGCGAAAATCACTTGATTTTCTACTTTTGGTCAACTTCCAACTGTGCGGGGGTGGACAGACGAAGCGAAAATCATTTAATTTTCTACTTCTTGCCCACTCCCATAGAGAATGTGCTGACTTAGGTGGTATACTTAAAGAAAACAATTAAGGAGCCTAAGGATGGATATTATTCATTTAAAATATTTACTTGAAATAGTAAACCGAGATTTTAATTTGACAGCAGCGGCGCAATCATTATTTATTTCACAGTCCGCTCTAAGTCAATTTATTAAAAAGTTTGAACAACAACAAGGTTTTGATTTATTTCAACGGAAAAACGGCCGCATAGTTGGCCTGAGTAGTGCAGGTAAGAATGTCTATGCAAAAGCTGTTGAAATCGTCGATGTCTATCAAAATTTAGAGAATGTGATTGAACGCGAATCTCAAATCAAAAAAGGGTTAATTAAATTAGGCGGACATCCAACATTTTTAAGATTGTTCTTTACAAAATTTCTACCAAAATTTATGATTGAAAACCCTAAAGCATATGTCGAAATTATTGAAGCAGGCAGTTTAGAATTAAGACAAATGTTATTGGATGAGGTATTGGATATAGCTATCTTGACTCACCCAACCGGCTTAAACGAAGAGAATTTTGAACAGTATCAATTGATGCGAACAGAAGCGGTAGCTTTTATGGATCCTAAACATCCATTGGCTGAAAAACGGATTTTATCATGGTCTGATTTAGAGGCATTTCCTTATATCACTTACACCGATAAATATACATTGAATCATAGTATCGCAAGTAAAGTGAATGAAACAGCTAAGAAGAACTTACTTTTTACTTCTGGTTCATGGGATTACATGATTGAATGTGCCGTTAATAGTGAGATTATTGCAATCTTACCGACAGCCTACTTTGGAATGTTTAAGAAGCGCCTAAACCATATCGGTGTAATAGAGAAAAGATTTAATAATCCAATACCTTATATTCCGATGTTAGTGAGACCTCGTAAAGAGCGTTATACTTCTGTCGAATCATTTGTTTTTGAAAATGTCTTGGAAAATTTTTATGATGAAAAAAATATGTTAAAATACAATTTTTTAGATAATGAGGACTAGAGATATTTTCGTTAAAGGTAGGAGGTAAAACGATGAAAACGAGATTAACTGAAATATTGGGCATTGAATACCCGATTGTTCAAGGCTCAATGCAATATATGTCTTTAGCTGAATTAGCAGCGGCAGTATCCAATGCTGGTGGTTTAGGATTAGTTCCAGCGATGGCTTTTCCTAATGGAGACGAATTACGCAAAGAAATTAGAAAAGTTCGTTCATTAACGGATAAACCATTTGGATTTAATATTTCACTGGTACCGGAAGTAGTGATTCCAGAAGTGATTTTGGAATATATTAATATCTTAATTGAAGAAAAAGTTCCAGTGATTGAAACTTCAGGACAAAGACCTGGTAACTTCATTAAACCGATTAAAGAAGCAGGTATTCCGATAATTCATAAGGTCACGTCGATTAAGCATGCTTTAACAGCTCAAGCAGACGGTGCGGATATCATTACTGTGATTGGTACTGAAGGTGGAGGGCACCCGGGGCTAGACCAAGTAGCTGGCTCCATCTTATGGGCTAAAGCAGCTGAAGAGTTAACTGTACCGGTTTTAGCTGCTGGTGGTATTGTGGATGGTAAAAGTATGTATGCGGCGATGTCCTTAGGTGTCGACGGCGTCCTAATGGCTACGCGTTTCTTAGCATCAGAGGAAGTGGTAGCACCAAGAGAGTATAAGGAATTAGCCATTACATTACCTGAAACAGCAACCATTTTAACGATGAAATCTTTAAAAAATGCGATGCGTGTGGTTAGAAACAAACAAGCGGAACGTATTCTTGAAGCAGAACGAAATGGCGCAACGATTAAAGAATTGATGCCCCTGATTTCTGGCAAAGCATCCAATATTGCGATGATGGAAGGTCGGTTTGATGATGCGCAATTATCGGTTGGACAAGGGATTGGCCGTGTGCGCGAAATTAAACCAGCAGGGGAGATTGTTAAAGAGGTTATGGAAGATTTCTATAAGACACATGAATATATGACTGAGTTAGTAAAAAAATAACCAGTTAAATTGAGAGTGGATATCTTTGAACTTGTCATCACTGCAATTCCTTTTAAGATAAAAATAAGATGTAATGATTATTGATGTATCTGAACACACAAATTTTTGGATGATTGGCATCGAAACATTAAATCTAATCAATACAATACGACACTCCTCTTGTTATCCGTACTAAATTTGGTATGTATGATAAGAGGTTTGTTTTTTAGGGGGGAGATTATGTCAAAAGTTAGCCATTATATTGAAGTAATGAAACATATTCCGGACTATGCTTATATAGCGACGACCTCATTAGGGATGGGCGGTTTGCCAGAGCAATTACTGAAGGGTTTGGGTGAATATTATCAAAAATATCAAAGTCCACGGAATTTGTCTTTTATTACGACCGGAGGGATTGGTATCGGACCTGGCAGAGGCCTCGATCATATTTTATATCCAAACTTATTAAAACGAGCGACGACCTCTTATTTATATTATTCAGCTAACACGATTGAAGCAGTTTTAAACAATGAGATTGAAATGTATTACTTGCCTCAGGGGATTATTGGACAACTCTACCGTGATGCTGCGCGTGGTGGAGTAGGCGTATTTAGTCAAGTAGGAACTGAAACTTTTATTGATCCAAAATATTTAGGAGGAAAATTCAACGAAAAAACCCGTCAACAAGAGGATGTGGTCAAAGAAATCTATTTTAATGATGAACGTTGGTTGCATTATCAACCATTACCCATTAATGTCGCTTTTATTAAAGCGTCTTATGCTGATACTCGGGGAAATTTATCATTGAAACGTGAGCCTTTTGTTTTAGAAGCCTTGTCGATAGCTTCGGCTGTTAAAAATAAGGGGGGCATTGTGATTGCGCAAGTGGAACAGGTAGTTGAAGACTACTCGATTCCCGCTAAAGAAGTGGTGGTACCAGGTGCGCTCGTTGATTATGTGGTGGTAGCAGATAAAAAGTATCATATGCAAACGGTCCTAACGCAATACAATCCGGCCATTTCTAATGAAATAAGAATTCCGTTATCGGAGTATGAACATTTACCACTATCTCCGAGTAAAGTTATTTTAAGAAGAGCGAGCTAAGAATTAGCCAAAGGGAGTTTTGTCAACGTCGGTGTAGGGTTAGCAGCTAATATTGGTCAAATAATTTCAGAATCTCATTTAATTGATCAGATTCATTTAAGTGTTGATTTAGGCTCAATTGGCGGTATGCCGGTACCAGGGTTAGACTTCGGAATGAATTACAATGCCGAAGCGATTATCCCTAGTCAATCTTTATTTGAGTATTACCACGGTGGCGGTATTGATACGACGGTATTAGGCTTCGGTCAATTTAATAAAAAAGGGGAAATGAATTCAACTTATTTAAATGGAACGTTAAATGGTCCGGGTGGCATGTTAGATATCGTGCAAGGTGCTGATAAAATAGTTTTTGTCGGCTCTTTCACAGTAAAAGCAGAATTGACGATTGAAAATCAGCAACTGGTCATTCAAAAAGAAGGTTATGCTACGAAATTTGTTGAATCTTTACCATTGTCCAATTTTTCTAGTCATTATATGAAGTCTCTCGGTAAGCAAATCATCCTGATTACAGAACGAGCGGTGTTTGAAATTGATAATCATGGGCAATTTGTTTTAATGGAAATAGCTGAGGGAATCGATATTCAAGGCGACATACTAGATTTAATACCTTGGCCGATTAAAGTATCTGAACATTTAAAAATAATGGATCCGGCTTTATTTGCTGAAGATTGGCAATTAACTTTAGAGTAAAGTTGCGTGATGATGAGTGCAAGAAGGTGTATGGAGGCTTCGTTTAAGCAAAGCTTCCATACATTAACTTGCGCTTTTTTTATTGTAAAAAAATAAAGCAGAAGCAATGAATAGCATCAAATGAGAAAATCGAGACTGTTAGTGATATAATAGAGAAGAATCCAAATAGAGAGGAGCCGCTTAAGTGGCAAACGATAAAATAATAGTAAAAGGTGCTCGTTCACATAATTTAAAAAATATTAACCTTGAAATACCACGTGATAAATTAGTCGTGGTAACGGGCTTATCAGGATCTGGGAAAAGTTCGTTAGCCTTTGATACTTTATATGCTGAAGGGCAAAGACGATATGTTGAGAGTTTATCTGCCTACGCACGTCAATTTTTAGGTGGGATGGATAAGCCGGATGTCGATTCCATTGAAGGATTAAGTCCTGCAATCTCCATTGATCAAAAAACCACCAGTCATAATCCACGTTCGACGGTCGGAACAGCGACGGAAATCAATGACTACTTACGTCTGCTTTATGCAAGAGTAGGAACGCCGTATTGTCCAACACACCATATTCCAATCGAAAGACAATCACCTGAACAAATGGTCGATCGTATTTTAGAATTACCAGAGAGAACACGAATTCAGCTTATGAGTCCAGTGGTCCGTAATCAAAAAGGACAACATAAGAAAGTAATTGAAAAAATCATTAAAGATGGTTTCGTGCGCATTAGAGTTGATGGCGAAATATATGATGTTACAGAAGTTCCAGAACTATCGAAGAACTTAAAACATTCGATTGATTTGGTAATTGACCGTATTGTGATCAAAGAAGATATTCGTTCACGTCTATTCGATTCTGTAGAAACAGCTTTACGCTATTCAGGAGGCTATTTAGAAGTGGATGTCATAGGAGAAGAGCCAATCTATTTCAACGAACACTATGCTTGTCCACACTGTGATTTTTCGGTTTCTGAGTTAGAGCCACGTTTATTCTCGTTCAATGCACCATTTGGAGCCTGCCCTTCATGTGATGGATTAGGTTCACGCTTAACTGCGGATGAGAGTTTAATCGTACCCGATCCAAATTTAACCTTGGAAGAAGGAGCTTTTGCTCCATGGAATCCGATTAGTTCTAATTATTATCCATCGATGCTCGAGCAATTTGCTAAAAGTTATGGCATTCCGATTGATGTGCCATACAAGGATTTATCAGCTGAACATCAGCAAGTTTTGAAGTACGGTGCTCCTAATACGACCTTTAAATTCACCTATACCCCAATGATGGGTGGTGGCAAAAAACGAACCAGTGATACGGTTTTTGAAGGGGTTGTGAATAATGTTGAGCGTCGTTATCAAGAAACAAGTTCAGATTATACACGGGACGTTATGGCGCAATATATGCATGAGTTAGCATGCCCTGTTTGTAAGGGGCAACGTCTCAATCCGGAAGCTTTATCAGTCTATGTTGGCGATAAAAACATCGCAGAGTTTACCAATTTATCCATTCATGATGCAGCGGATTATGTTGAACAGTTAACATTTGACACTGCTAAAGAGATGATTGCTAAACCCATCATTAAAGAAATTAGTGACCGTTTAAGCTTCTTAAATAGTGTAGGACTAGAATATTTAACTTTAGATCGAGTCGCAGGGTCATTATCTGGTGGGGAAGCGCAACGGATTCGTTTAGCAACCCAAATAGGATCAAATTTAAGTGGCGTCTTATACATTTTAGATGAACCCTCGATTGGTTTACATCAACGTGATAATGCTCGCTTAATTGACTCATTACATAAAATGCGTGATTTAGGTAATACACTCGTGGTCGTTGAACATGATGATGAAACGATGTTAGAGGCTGATTATTTAATTGATATGGGACCTGGTGCAGGTGCTAGAGGTGGCGAAGTAGTGGCGGCTGGGACACCAAAAGAAGTCATGGCGAATCCAAATTCTTTAACAGGAAAGTATTTATCAGGGAAGGAAAAAATTGACATCCCCAAAGAGCGTAGACAAGAAGATAAAGGTTGGGTAACGGTTAAAGGAGCTGAACATAATAACCTTAACAATATCGATGTGAGCTTTCCGATTGGTCGCTTGACTTGTGTGACCGGTGTATCCGGTTCAGGAAAAAGTAGTTTAGTGAATGCTGTTTTAAAGACAGCCTTAGCACAGTTATTAACTAGTACCAAAGAACGTCCAGGTAAGTTTAGTTCGATCGAGGGATATGAAGGACTCGATAAGATGATTGATATTGACCAAAGTCCAATTGGGCGCACACCGCGTTCAAACCCAGCAACTTATACAGGTGTTTTTGATGATATTCGTGAATTATTTGCTCAAACGAATGATGCGAAATTACATGGCTATAATAAAGGACGTTTTAGTTTCAATGTGAAAGGTGGCCGTTGCGAAGCATGTTCGGGTGGCGGTATTAATAAAATTGAAATGCACTTCTTACCCGATGTTTATGTGCCATGTGAAGTCTGCCATGGTAAACGTTATAATTCAGAAACATTGGAAATTAAATTTAAAGGTAAAAACATTAGCGATGTTTTAGAAATGACAGTAGAAGACGCAGTTGATTTTTTCCAAGCACAGCCAAAGATTGCTCGTAAATTACAAACCTTGTTAGATGTCGGTTTAGGCTATGTCACATTGGGTCAATCGGCTACCACCTTATCAGGTGGAGAGGCTCAACGGATGAAATTGGCGTCAGAATTACAACGTGTTTCCACTGGTAATACCTTCTATATTTTAGATGAACCGACAACTGGATTGCATCCACATGATATTAAGAAGTTGTTGGCAGTCATTGAGCGCTTAGTTGAAGCGGGCAATACAGCGGTTATCATTGAACATAATTTAGATGTGATTAAGACAGCAGATTATATCATTGATATGGGGCCGGAAGGTGGCGTTGGCGGTGGTCAAGTAGTTGCAACCGGGACTCCGGAAGAAGTGGCAGAAGTTAAAGGTAGCTATACTGGCCAATATTTGAAAAAAATTTTAAACTAATAAAATAATATTCTTAGTTGGTTAGCAACTCAATAATCTCACTTTTTAAAGCTGGACCAAAACTTAATAAGAACGCGTGGTTAAATTGGTTTTATTTCAAGCGCAGTGGATGAGCGGTAGGGACTGCAACGGAGTCTTAATTCCTTAGTTTGTGGACTATTGTGTTAGGTATCCGGGTAAAGTGACTGTCTACAGCATTTCCAATCTCAAGTATGAGGGGAGGTAGACGAAGTGAAAGGATTCATTTTTCTATATCATATCCACCCCAACTGTGCGGGAAAGTAGACGAAGTGACAATCATTCATTTTTTACTTCTGGCCCAATCCCCTATTATATCGTTACATCATTGCATAGAGTAGGCAGAAGCAGTTAGAATCCATCAGATTTTGACTGTTAGCCTACTTTTTTTAGGAAAAAGTAAAGAATCAGTCTAGGGACCTATGCATTTCAGGTTAATAGTTGGCATAATATAGTTGTAGGGTAAGAATAATGCCAGATATATCCATAGGAGGAATTAAAAATGACAGAAAAAGAAAGAATTATTGAATTAGTTAAAAATAATGTTATTTCAATGGACGAAGCTTTGCAGTTATTAGAAGCAGCCGCTAAAAATGATCATCAAGCTCAGGTAACAAGTAATGAATTCATTGAAGAATATAAAAATGCACAAAAAGATATTGAAGAAAAAGTCGAAGCATCTCAATTAACACAAACGCCAGCAACAGACGAGCAAGAAGAACAAGCACAACAAGTCATCCAAGAAAAATTTGAACAAGCCAGTGAAGAATTAGCTAAGAAACAAGAAGCATTAGTGATTGCGAAACAACGTTTAAGAGAAATAGAAATTTTTGCTGAATTAGATGATTTAACAGAGGACATGAAAACGCAACAAGCGAATTTGATGGCGAAAATAGATCATTTAGAAGCGGAAATTGAAGAGTTGTCTATCGAAATTGATATCAAACGTCAAGAAATGAGACAAAACACTCAATCGCAAATTAAAAAAATGGTAGAAGATACGACTGAACAAGTCACCAAAGCAGCCAAAAATTTTGGTGAAGAAGCCAAAAAAGAAGGGAAAAACTTACAAAAAACGATTATGAGCTATGTCAAAGATTGGACTTCAAACTTTGATATGAAAGATTTTAATGTGAGTGTGCCGTGGGTGAAATCACAAAAATTTGAACACCAATATCAATTTGATGCAACAGATATTGATAAGATAGAAGTTAAAATTTTAAATGGAAATATTAAAGTTGAAACCCACCCACAAGATAATATTATTGTTGACCTTGATATTATTTTATATGGTAAAGAAGAATTAGATAATATCGCAGCCTTCGAATCATTAAGTACCATTGACGGCGCAACGGATAAATTAATTATCAATATGATGAACCCACGTGTTGCGGTAGAAACACTGGTGAAAGTTCCAGCAAAAGTATTTTCAGAATTATTCATTGATACCATTAATGGCGATGTCGATTTAAAAGACCTAAAAGCCAAAGAAGTTAAATTATCATCAAAAAACGGAGATAATGAAGTAGCCAATATTACCGCTGACCTATTAGTATATGACGGTTATAATGGAGACTTTAAAATTAAAGCTTCTGAAATTAATGACATCGATTATCATGTTTTAAATGGAAATTTACGCTATGTAGATCAAGTAGGTAACTTAAAAGTTGATGCAGTCAATGGCGATATCGTGATTACCAAAACAAATAGTGAGGGCTCTATTATTAATGCTAAAACATTATCTGGTGATATTAAAATAGCAGTTCCTCAAATGACTAATCTAGAAATTGAGGCTGAATCTACTTATGGTGAAGTTCATCACCGATTAAACAATGTTAATCAGACTGGAAGCCATATCGGCCGCCAAGTTGATGGTGAACATGATTTGATTAAGTTAACGATTGCTTCTACAAGCGGTAATATTTATTTAAAGGACTAGGAGGGTTTTAATGAAAAAATTACAATTATCTCAAAGCGACCGCATCTTATTAGGTGTATGTGGTGGTTTAGGAAACTATTTTGAAGTTGACCCAACCTGGATTCGCTTAATTTTTGCAGCGGTATTCTTTTACCGTGGAACAGGTTTAGGTATTTACTTCATATTATGGGCAATTATTACTTTTAGCAATCGCAAATAGGGGTGAAAGAAAAATGAAACGATTATATAAATCATCTACTAATAAACAAATAATGGGTGTATGTGGTGGATTAGCAGAATACTTTAATATTGATGTAACAGCAGTTAGATTAATTTTCGGTATTGCGTTCTTTGTTTTTGGTGTAGGTTTTATGCCTTATATGATTTTAGCGTTTATTTTACCATATGATTATCAAGTAAACGCTAGTTCACGACCATTCAATCAAACAAGAACAAATGATGGTTATGTTTATCGGAACCGTCGAGAACGCTCAAATTCAGCAAGTTTTTCACAACGACCACAAGGCAATCAACCAAAAGATGTGACACCAGTCGATGAAGATGTGTGGAGTGATTTTTAGTAAATTTAACAATATAACAGATGTCAGTATCTAAAATTAAATTTCCTCTTGAAATAAATTGGATAGCGGAAATATTAAGAAAATGCTGATGTTTGCTTAATAAAAGCTACCGCTTTAGGACCTTATCAAAGGAGACCGGAGCGGTTTTTTGTGAGAAAAATTAACAATCTTCCGAACGTAAAATGACAATAAGAGCGAGAGAGGAAATTCTTTTTTCAATTTGTACGATGAATGTAAAAAAAGTTTCTAATCTTGGGTTATGGATTAATCAGCTACCAAGAAGGTGTAGGCGTAAGCTAAATGATATTTTTGCTCAGTTCCTAGTTGTTAAGCTATAATTTTATATGAAATAGACGTAAAAAATGAGAGGACATCCTTAATCTTATGCTAGCAAAATTAATTGAACCGAAGAACTTTACAATCGAGGAACAACAAAAAATATTTACTAGAGGCTGGGCATAAACTTTATAAATTTAGTAAAGATTATTGTTCATTAATTAATAGCGCAGTGGTTGAAGTGGCCTCAAATGGCGTCTTAAGGACTTGTTTGAGACCAACTCAACTGTGCGGGGAAAGACTTGTTTAAGACCTACTCAACTGTGCGGGGGTGGACAGACGAAGCGAAAATCATTCAATTTTCTACTTCTGGTCCACTCCCAATCCCTATTTTAATTGAGCAATTCTTAATGTTAGTAGTAGGCTTAGTGGATACATTGATGGTCTCTTATGCAGGTGAAGCTGCTGTTTCAGGAGTTGCTCTTGTTAACCAAATTAACGCCGTCTTTTTATCTGTCTTTGCGGCCTTAGCAGCCGGTGGTGCGGTTGTGATTAGTCAATATATCGGACGCCAAGAAAAAAGGAATGCAGTGTTGTCTGCAAGTCAGTTAATCATGTTGTCATTAGCGATATCGATTGGTGTGGCCATCATAATTTTAGCTTTTGATGAACCAATCTTAAGGGGATTATTCGGCCGAGTAGAAGCTTATGTGATGTCGGCCTGTTTAATCTATCTTTTTATCACGACCTTATCATTGCCAGCCATTGCGGTTTATAACGCTTGTTCTTCTATTTTAAGAAGTATGTCCGACACTAAAACAACGATGCGTGTTTCCATAATCATGAATATTTTGAATGTTGCAGGCAATTATTTAGGAATTTTTGTTTTTCATGCCGGGGTAGCCGGGGTGGCGATTCCTTCATTAGTGTCACGGGTGATAGCGACTGCTATTATGTTATATGTCTGTAGCAAAAAAGATCGTGTTGTCTTTTATCAGTTTTCAGATATTTTTAAATATGATCCAGCAATGGTTAAACGGATTGTTCACATTGCCGTACCAAATGGTGTAGAACAAGGATTATTGAATCTGTCCAAAATCGCTTTGTCGAGTATCGTCGCGATGTTTGGCACGGTTCAAATAGCTGCTAATGGTATTGGGCAAAGTTTTTGGTCGGTATCTGCTTTATTTTCTTTATCGATGGGACCCGCTTTTATAACCGTTATTGGTCAATGTATTGGTGTCGGTGATTATCAAGCAGCTGATTATTATTTCAAAAAATTAAGTCGTATTGCTTATGTAGGATGTTTTATTTGGAATGCTATCTTTACAGTGATGATTCCCTTTATTTTAACTTTTTATAGTCTATCGCCGGAAACGACTCGTTTAGTTATTGTTTTATGTTTGATTCATAATTTCTTTAACTTTTTGATGCATCCTTCGGCATTTGCTTTATCAAGTGGGTTAAGGGCTGCGGGGGACGTAAAATATGCGATGTACGTTTCTATTTTAGCTACTTTTGTCGTAAGGGTCGTGTTCTCAATTATATTAGGTATTTGGTTACAATGGGGAGTAATCGGGGTTACTTTTGCGATGTGCTTTGATTGGATATTCAGAGCTGTTTTTATAGAATTGCGCTATCGAAGTGGTAAATGGAAAAACTTTAATGTCATTTAAAACTGAGTGTTAAATCAGTGAGTTAAAATTATCATTATGCTTAACACTAAGATGATAAATGTGTAGCGAAATCAAGGTAATTATGATACCATCAAATTAAATAATAAACGTTGGAGGTCCCGCCATGAATTCAGTGACGGTTAATGAAATTGTAGAAACATTAAATGTAAATTTTATTTTTGGAGAAGAATTTGGTGAACGTGAAGTAACGATTAGTGAAGTATCAAGACCGGGTTTAATCTTATCAGGTTATTCAGAATTTTATCATGCAGATAGAATTCAATTAATTGGTCGTACAGAGTCCCGTTTTTTAAATTCCAAATCATCTGAAGAACGTGTCGAAATATTTGAAAGAATGATTCAGCCGAACACACCGGCAGTTATTTTCACTCATATGGAAAAGGTTCCGGAAGAAATCATCCCGGTAGCAACCCGAGTGGGAATGCCTATTTTAGGAGCGCCATCCAAAACAGGACGTGTACATGCTAATTTAACTAATTTTTTAGAAGGACAATTAGCTGAACGTTTATCAAAGCATGGGGTTTTTGTAGAAGTGTTTGGGATGGGGGTTATGTTAGTCGGTTCAAGTGGTGTAGGTAAATCCGAAACAGCCTTAGAACTGGTACAAAGAGGCCATCGTTTAATCGCTGATGATCGTGTTGAATTATTTATGATTGATGAATTAACGCTTGTCGGTGAAGCACCAGAAATTTTAGAAAATCTATTAGAGATTCGTGGATTAGGAATTATTGATGTCATGAATTTATATGGTGTTTCAGCCATTCGTCGTTCTAAACGATTGGAATTAATTATCGACTTAGTGTTAGATGATGGTACCGTAGAATATGATCGTTTAGGTTCTAAACGAGAAACGGAGCAGATTTTTGATGTATTAGTACCAAAAGTACGTATCCCAGTTAAAACGGGTCGTAACTTAGCGGCTATCATTGAATCAGCTGCCATGAATTTCCGTGCGAATTCATTAGGTTATAATGCTACGGAAGCATTTAATCGTAAATTAGATGAATTGATTCGCAAAAATAACCAATAAGGAGTTTTGATCAACGGATGATATTAGGACAATTGTCGCCTATCGCTTTTGAATTATTTGGTTGGCCAGTTCATTGGTATGGCATCATTATTGGATTAGGTATTCTTTTAGCTTATCTATTAATTGGTGCCGAGGCGCGAAAAAAACAACTTGATGGTGAAAAAATGTCAGATTTAATTTTTTGGACAATTATCATCGGGTTTATTGGTGCGAGAATTTATTATGTGCTCTTTCGATTAGATTTTTACTTAGCGAATCCAACCCATATTTTTAGTATCTGGGAAGGTGGCATTGCGATTTATGGAGGAGTGCTTGCTGGTATTCTGACAATCTATTGGTTAACGAAGAAATATCAATTGCCATTCATTACGACACTAGACGTTGCCGCTCCTGGTGTCTTATTGTCACAAGTCATTGGTCGTTGGGGAAACTTTATGAACCAAGAAGCTTACGGTTATGAAGTTTCTCGTGATTTTTTAGAGACATTACGTTTACCTAAATGGTTAATTGAACAAATGCATATTAACGGTGCTTATCACCATCCAACCTTTTTATACGAATCGGTATGGAATTTTCTCGGATTGATCATTTTAATTATTTTGAGACGAATTCCAGGTCTTTTAAAAGATGGCGAAGTCGCAGCAGGGTATTTATTGTGGTATGGTCTAGGACGGATGGTAATCGAAGGGATGCGTACAGACAGTCTCTATTTAGGACCATTGCGTGTTTCTCAATGGTTAGCGGGCGTGTTTGTCATCTTATCGATTGTCTTGATTATATGGCGAAGAAAAGATTTGTTGGTATCGGATTATACTGACAACCGATATTAGGAGGTTTTTATCGTGAAAGTAACAGTTTTAGGAACGGGTTCTTGGGGAACGGCTTTAGCTAAAGTTCTTGCAGAAAACAATCAAGAAGTATTAATTTGGGGACGAGACCAACGGGTCGTCGAGGAAATTAATCAAGATCATACTAATAAACGTTATTTAAAAAAGACTCATTTACCAACGACATTAGTAGCGACCGATGATTTTGAAGCTGCTGTCCAACGTGCTGAAGCTATTTTAATTGTGATTCCAACACATGCAATGAGAGAAATCGTTCAACGAATCGAAGCTGTCCTTCAAGATCAATCAACAAAACCACTCATCATTCATGCTACTAAAGGATTGGAACCTCACACTCATTTACGAATGACTCAAGTCATTGAAGAAGTGTTAAAAGGACAAGGTTACCCAGAACCAGTGGTTCTTTCTGGACCGAGTCATGCCGAAGAAGTCGCGCGTCGAGATTTAACAACGGTGACGGCTGCTAGCGAGAATCTTAAGGTGGCCCAAAAAGTCCAAGCCCTCTTTATGAACCAGTATTTTAGAGTGTATACGAATCAAGATGTATTGGGTGTCGAACTCGGTGCGGCTTTAAAAAATATCATTGCCTTAGGAGCAGGGATTTTAGTGGGCTTAGGTTATGGCGATAATGCTAAAGCAGGACTGGTGACTCGTGGGTTGGCTGAAATTACCCGCTTAGGAGTTAAACTGGGGGCGGACCCATTGACCTTTTTAGGATTAAGTGGTGTTGGTGATTTAGTGGTTACTTGTACGAGTCCTCATTCTCGCAACTGGCAAGCAGGAAATCTATTAGCTCAAGGTCTGACTAAAGAAGAGGTCGCTCAAGAAATTGATATGGTAGTAGAGGGGATCACGACGACAGCGGTGGCCTATGATTTAGCTAAAGAAGAGCAAGTGGAAATGCCCATTACCAATGCTATTTATTCAGCCTTGTATCAGAGAGTTCCAGTACGCGAGGCAGTCGAAGGATTAATGTTACGCGAAGGTAAACAAGAAGCAATCAGTCAAGATTAAGTGAACTGATTACCATCTAGTTCAAGTTTGGAACTTATGACTGAATAAAATGCTGCGAAAACACAAACAAAAGGTTAAGCGGAAAACGCGTAGTAATTCGAGTGAATTCTATTCTAACTGGATTGCAATTCGATGCTTATCAAAGTGAAGATTATAAAATAGGTTTTTATGGCGAAATTGTACGGGGTGGGCTAGCAAAGTGAAATTCATTGAATTTTCTACGTCTAGCCTACTCTTTTTTGTTAGTTTTCAATCAAGCAAAAAAATATTCAAAAGTTAATACTCGTGGTAAGATGGATAAGAAATCAAAATAGAAAGTGTGAAACGAATGACAACTGTAGATAAAGAGATTGTTCAGGCTGATGTCATCATTGTCGGAGCTGGTCCAGGAGGACTAACGGCCGCATTGTATGCTTCAAGAGCAAATTTAAAAACGATTATTATTGAAAAAGGAATGCCAGGTGGCGAAATAAACAATACTGCCGATGTTGAAAACTATCCTGGATTTAAATTAATTAGTGGACCTGAATTGGCGAACCATATTTTTGAAAGTGCCATGGCTTTCGGGGCAGAGCATGTTTATGGCGATGTGGAAAAAATAGAAGTCGAAGCATTAACGAAAAATATTCACACCAGCAAAACAATCTACCAAGCGCCAGTCGTCATTGTTGCGACGGGAGCTAATCATCGAAAACTTGGTGTGCCAGGTGAAGAACTGTTAGCGGGTAAAGGTGTTTCTTATTGCGCGGTCTGTGATGGCTTCTTCTTTAGAAATCGTCATGTTATCGTCGTAGGAGGCGGTGATTCTGCTGTCGAAGAGGGAACTTATTTAACACAGTTTGCTGACAAAGTAACGATTATTCATCGTCGAGATGAGTTGCGTGCGCAAAAAGTATTGCAAAATAGAGCTTTTGCAAATGAAAAAGTGAATTTCGTTTGGGATACTGTAGTTGAGGAGATTATCGGTGAAAATAATGTGGAAGGTGTAAAAGTCCGCAATGTAAAAACCGATGAAACCAGTACAATAGAAGCCGATGGCGTATTTGTGTATGTTGGATTAATTCCAAACTCAGATACTGTAAAAGAATTGAATGTTACTAACGAAGAGGGATGGATTGTGACCAATAATCAAATGGAAACAAGCGTACCAGGTTTGTTTGCTGTTGGCGATGTACGTCACACCAACTTACGCCAAATTGCGACTGCCGTTGGCGATGGTAGTCAAGCTGGACACATGGCTTATCAATATTTAATGAGTTTAAAAGATTAAGCAAATAATGCGATAAGAGGGAGTGTAGCAATGATTAATAATAGCAGTGGAAACTAAGATTTTCATTTTCTATTTTAATCATTACAACACTCTTTTCTTTGTTAAGGAGAGAAAGTATAATGAAAAAAATACTGGTAACGGGGTTTGATCCATTTGGTGGCGAACAGATTAATCCAGCACTAGAGGCGATTAAACGATTGCCAACGCTGATTAATGATACTCAAATTTTAACATATGAAATACCAACCGTATTTCATAAAAGTGGTCGCTTATTACAAGATTATTTGCTGAAAGAACAACCGGACGCGGTGCTCTTAGTAGGACAAGCCGGAGGACGTTCAGCAATTTCTTTAGAAAGAGTTGCCATTAACATGGATGATGCCCGCATACCGGATAATGAAGGCAACCAACCGATTGATGAAGTGATTAATCCCCAAGGCGCACCTGCTTACTTTACCACATTACCCATCAAGCGTATCGTTCAAGCGCTAAAACAACATCAAATTCCAGCTATTGTTTCTAATTCAGCAGGGACCTTTGTCTGCAATCATTTAATGTATTACTTATTAGATATATTAGCGGCTCGAAAAGCGAATGTTATTGGTGGATTTATGCATATTCCCTATTTGCCTAGTCAAGTCGTAGACCAACCAAATCAGCCTTCGATGGCATTGGATCAGATAGTAAAAGCGATTGAAATCACCTTAGCAACGATTATTAAAAATCAGCATGACCTCAAAATTACTGGAGGAACAGAAGTCTAACAAGCACTATTATAAATTTTTATAGTAGTTTTTTGAAAATCATGGTATACTGAAAGCGATACGAGAGGAGTGATAACGTATGTCATGGCATAATACGTTGGAAACGTGGAAAAAATTTGATGGTTTAGATGAAGCACTTCGATCAGAAATCGAAAGTGTGGATGAAGCAACCTTAGAAGATGCATTCTCAACTAGTTTAAGTTTTGGAACGGCTGGTATGCGTGGTGTATTAGGTGCAGGACCTAACCGTATGAACCTTTACACAGTTCGTCAAGCGACAGCAGGATTAGCGCAATTAATCATTGAAAATGGTGAGGAAGCGAAAAGACGTGGTGTCGCTATCGCTTATGATTCACGACATTTTTCTCCAGAATTTGCAATGGAAGCCGCTCTTGTTTTAGGGAAACAAGGGATTAAGAGTTATGTGTATGAAAGTTTAAGACCGACACCGGTTCTTTCATTTGCTGTGAGACATTTAAATGCCTTCGCTGGTATCATGATTACAGCCAGTCATAACCCAGCAGAGTATAATGGTTACAAGGTATATGGCGCGGATGGTGGACAAATGCCACCGGAAGATGCAGACAATTTAACGAAATATGTACGTGCGATTGAGAATCCATTAACGGTTGAAGTCGGTAATAAAACTGAATTGTTAGGTTCAGGAATTATTGAGATTATTGGCGATCTTGTGGATCAAGCTTATTTAGAAGAAATGAAAGCTGTGACCATTAATCAAGAATTAGTCAATGAAATGGCTGACCAAGTCAATATTGTTTATACACCATTACATGGAACAGGTTTATACTTAGGGATGAAAGCTTTAGAACAAGCCGGTTTCAAAGATATTAAGGTTGTAGAAGCACAAGCAAAACCAGATGGCGATTTCTCAACTGTTGCATCACCTAACCCAGAATCTGATGCAGCTTTCGATTTAGCCGAAGAATTGGCGGTTAAAGTGGATGCTGATATTATTTTGGCGACAGACCCAGATGCGGATCGTTTAGGAGCAAAAGTAAAAACAGCGGACGGAACCTATCAATTAATTACCGGGAACCAAATTGCTTCATTGATGTTAGACTATATTTTAAACGCCTTACAGCATAAAGGAGCACTACCTGAAAATGGTGCAGCTGTTAAATCGATTGTGTCGACTAATTTAGCGGATGCCATTATGGAAAGCTATGGCCTAACGATGGTAGAAGTATTAACTGGATTTAAGTTCATTGCAGAAAAAATTCAACAATACGAAGAAACGGGTGAACATACATTCCTAATGGGGTTTGAAGAAAGTTACGGTTACTTAATCAAGCCATTTGTACGTGATAAGGACGCGATTCAAGCATTAGTAGTGTTAGCTGAATTAACAGCTTATCATAAGAAAGAAGGTCGCACTTTAGCAGATGCGATTAACCAAATGTATGAAAAATATGGTTATTTCTATGAAAAGACGATTTCACTTTCTTTCCCAGGGTTATCTGGTCAAGCAAAAATGAAAGAATTAATGGCGAATATTCGTCAAGAAGGTATCTCAGAAATGGGTGGACTCGCAGTCGAAAAAACGGCTGATTATTTAGCTGGAACATTAAAGTTAAGCGATGGTAAAGAACGTCAGTTAGCTTACCCATCATCTGATGCTTTAAAATATACTTTAGCAGATGGCAGTTGGGTTGCGTTTAGACCAAGTGGTACAGAGCCTAAAATTAAATTATATTTAGGAACAACCGGTCGATCTAAAGTTGAAGTAGAAGAAAAAGCAGAAAAATTAGAAACAGCGATTCAAGAATTAATTGGAGAATAGAAAAATTAATGAGACTGGGTAGAAATTTAGTAACTTCTACTCAGTTTTTTTTATGAGAGCGGGAAGAAATGGAATAAAAAATGTGCTAGTTATTTTTACACAATATTATGGACTTGATACAAGTTGAGGCCACTGCCTTTACGCTCTATAAGAATTAGCTGAAACCACAGAGAATTTTTAAAGTTTGTGCCTGACCTCATAATACTCTTACTATAGCTTCCATAATCATCTTATAAGATAATGAATCCTTTTACGAAAACAATTGTGATTTTATATACAAATAAGTAAAAGTCACTAGCTATCTTTGTGAAATTTTGCTATAATCTTCATAGTTATAATAGTTTATAACATTAGATTAGTGAAAAGGTAGGGGAAATTATGCACAAGGATATACCAAGAGCGACTGCCAAGCGATTACCAATCTACCATCGCTATTTACGATTTTTACATAATGCAGGGAAAAAGAGAATTTCATCAACTGAATTAAGTGAAGCCGTGAGAGTTGATAGTGCAACCATTCGACGCGATTTTTCTTATTTTGGGGCATTAGGAAAACGTGGCTATGGCTATGATGTAGATTATTTATTAGATTTCTTTAGTAAGGCATTGAATCAAGATCGCTTAACTTCAATAGGTTTGATTGGTGTTGGTCATTTAGGTAATGCTTTATTAAATTATAATTTTAGAAAAAATAATAATGTGCGTATTGGGGCAGCATTTGACGTTAATCAAGACTTAATTGGAAAAATATTATCTGGAGTTCCAGTTTATTCCATGGATGAATTAGAAGAACAAATCGAAGCCCAAGCAATTGAAGTGGTCATTTTAACTGTTCCTCAGGAAGTAGCACCAAAAGTAGTGGAACGTCTTGTTAATGTAGGCATTAAAGGAATTATGAATTTTACACCACTTAGATTTGATGTGCCGAAATCGGTCAGAATTCAAAATGTTGACTTAACGACAGAACTTCAAACGCTATTATATTTCATCGATAGTAACATTGAAAATGATGATGATGACTATATGGATGTTCCATATAACTTCTCATTTTAACTTGGTAAATAATAGTTGAGTAGGTAGCCGAAGGGAAAATTTTGAGATTTTCTACTTCCTACCTACTTTTTTTAGGCTCTTTGTCAAATGGTATGAATGAGGCTGGGGGAAAACTATTTAAATTCTGCTCAGGCATATCTATTTTATTCAAAGCGTAGTGGTTGAGTGGTCTCAAACTGCGTC
>NZ_KV805682.1:0-1102 GCF_001811625.1 Globicatella sp. HMSC072A10
AAAGTGGTCCCTTTTTCATTTGACATATACATGCCATAGATTTCTGCTGATTTTCCATATTGATCCAAGCCCTCAAACTTACTAATGTGTCCTTCATCAAGCAAAAACACTCCATCGTCCGGTAATGGCTGATTAGCAAACTCTATCCAGTGTCCTGTTCTCATTTTTAAATTAAATGTATTCACTGCCAATACTGAGCTAACGTCTCCGAACACTAAAAGCATTAAGAGGCAAAATACACATATCCTTTTCATTCTTTTCCTTCTTTCCGATATATTTTTAATCAAAAATTTACCCTAAACAAAAATAAATTATTATTGTTTGGTCCATTAATTATTATGTTAATTTTATCAAACACAAACTTCTTATAAGCTACTAACAACAATGCTTATCCTTTTAGAATTTCTAGTCATAATCCCAAAATTATTATATTTTTTATTTACCGATATTTTATAATGTATATTTTAACATACTGACTCTAACTTTTATATGTCGTTTCAAATTAAATAATTAATAGAAAACATAACCTAGTATTTAATGATTTATTACTTACAAAAGATAAAGTCCATATAATTGTGTAAAAAGAAAGTGTCACTAATCCCTCCATAACTGGTACAATATTTTTAGGAAAATAAAACAAACCAGGAGGAATTAAAATGACCCAAGTACATTTTACACTGAACCTCGAAGAAATTCAAAACTTAATTGACGTAGAAGTGAAAGACAACACAGCGAAGGATATTCTAACCAAGGTATTTAATCAACTGATGGAGAAAGAACGGGATGAATACTTAGATAACAAAGCCTATCAACGCGATCCCAATAGAATGACTTATCGTAATGGCTATTAAGATCGTGACTACACAACAAAACTAGGAACATTAAACCTCAGAGTGCCAAGAACAAGAGATGGCAAGTTTTCAAAAGAAATCTTTGAACGCTACCAAAGAAATGAAAAGGCACTTCTGTTAACCATGCTTGAAATGTATATCCAAGGTGTCTCTACAAGGAAAGTGTCAAAAGTTATTGAAAATTTATGTGGGAAAACCTATTCTAAATCATTTGTCTCTTCCCTTACGAAACAACTGGATGAAGAGGTTCG
>NZ_KV805683.1:0-6358 GCF_001811625.1 Globicatella sp. HMSC072A10
TTTCGCCACCAACACTAAAAATTATAGATCCTTTTTTGTTTATTATATATGAATATCTTCCGATAAATATTGTTTAATTAATTGACGTTCATCTTGATTGAGTTCGCGATATTCACCCGGTTTTAACATTTGATCAAGTGAGAACTCGCCAAAGGTTAACCGTACTAGCTCAATTACTTTGACTCCTGCACTTAAAAACATCTTCTTCACTTGATGGTATTTGCCCTCTGAAATGGTAACCAGTGCTTCACTTTCCGTTGGCGAATGACGTAAAATAATCAATTTTGCAGGTTTGCATAAGGTATCTTGATCGATTATCACCCCTCTAGCAAACATTGCGACCGTTTCTTCATTAATATCACCATTTACTTTGACTCGATACTGCTTCTCCACATGATAATCCGGATGTAATAGGCGAAAGCCCAGTGGACCATTATTCGTCAATAATAATAATCCACTAGTATAGCGGTCCAAACGACCAATAGGATATAGGCCCTCTATTTGATCTTCAGCTCTCAGAAGGTCGATTACCGTCTGCTTCTGATCATCTTTAACAGCACTAATAACCCCTTCTGGCTTATACATCATATAATATTTTTCTGTTGGACTGACGATTTGTTGACCTTTGACCGTAATTTTTTGTAGCTCACTATCTATATTTTGTCTTAGTGAAAGAGCTTGGTAGCCATCAATTAAGATTTGGTGATCAGCTAACAATCGTTTTCGTTGATGTTTCGTTAATTGTAATGTTTTGATTAAAAATTTATCTAGTCTCATCTATTTCCTACTTTAATTATTGACACAAAAAGGCAGTGCCAACTCAACTTATTGCTCGTTAAATACCTAGTTGAATGACACTTATATTTATTCATTTTATCACTTTTATTGAAATGATTCGCTTTGATCGAAGTGATATAAATTTTGCGCTTATACTTTTCTTTTGGTCGTGGGTCTATTACATTCTGTTTTCACTTTTTTCATTTTGGTTGTAAATGTATCGCTATCGACCACTGACTTTTATGATTCATTTTAGCCTCATTTTTATCGCTATTAACCTTTGACTTTGATGATTCTTTTTAGCCGATTCTTTATCGCTATTAACCTTCTGGTATTAATTATTTGCTTTGGTCTAAAGGGTAACCTATTAACCCTATCAAACTGCTTACTCCTCCATCGGTAAGAAATCAACAATGACCACTTCTGGACGATTATAGAAGCGTGGTATATGGTCTAACTTTTGATTTTCTAAGCCACGACTGACAATTAATTTCGTTTGATTGAAATTATATTCGCCGCCTGCATATTTGGGAAATAACCCTTGATGAGGTGCGTACAATCCATTCATTAGACCCGGTATACGCCATTGTCCACCATGTGCATGGCTACTAAAAATAATATCGAAAGGATAAGCTAAGTAATCTTCAATTAATTCTGGTCGATGGGCTAATAAAACATTCACATAGGGTCCGGATTGGTGATTGTGCATTGCTTCGAATAAAGCGATATCCGGAGAAAGAAATTCTGGATCATCAATGCCGGTAATTTGTAAGGTGGTATCATTATATGTAAATAAACTTGATTCTTGCGCTAGCACTTCAATCCCTTTGGCTTCAATCATTTGTTTTACTTGTTCGCCTCGTTTCGTATAAGCTTCATGATTGCCTGTTACATAATAGGTTGGGTATTTAGCGACGATTTGATCTAAAAATAATTCCGCATGACTCTGAGGTAAATTTTCATCGACTATGTCGCCAACTAAAAAGACTACATCTGGAAATTCATTGTCAATTAAGGACATCAAGGTTGCTTGATCCTCACCAATTAAATTACTATGCAAGTCGGTAATGACAGCTGCTCTCACACCGTTGTTTACATTCGGATGTTGATATTTATAATGTTTAATGACTAATTTTTGATTGAGACCATTAGCTGCGAAAATGGCTAATCCGATTGTTGAAACAGCTAATCCCATTTTTGTTATAAATTTCATACAGTTCCACCTTCAATAATGGTATAATAAATACCATATAATATATATTCTAGATAAGAATATCATGTATTTTTCATGTTTACAAATTTTTTACAAATCCTAAATGGAGTGTCTGTCTGGCCTTCGTTATAATGAAGAAGGTTTATAAAAATAAGACGATTTATTTTTAAGACTTTACAAGGTTAGCAGCTATTACTCACTTTTTTATTATCCAAACTACCGATTTGTAAATGTTATTCAGAAAGGAAGTCCTATATGTATAATGAAAAAATTGGGTTAATTGATATCGGATCAAACACTATCCGTCTGGTCGTTTATGCGATTGACCGTCAATTTAATATCACTGAATTGCAAAACATCAAGACCCCCGCAAGACTTTCACAATACTTAGAAAAAAGCAAAAAATCCGTCCTGATGAACCAAACTGGAATTGATTTATTAATCGAAGTATTACAGTCCTTTAAAATCGTGGCTGATAAAGCCGGTGTTGATAAATTATTCCCGGTCGCAACCGCAGCGATTCGGCAATCTGATAACCGTGAGGATATTTTAGCTCAAGTCAAAAAACAAGTGGGCATCGAGGTCACCATTTTATCAGAAGAACAAGAAGCCACTTTCGGTCAATATGCGATTTTGCATTCCGTTGATGTACCAGATGGTATTACCATTGATATCGGGGGTGGCAGTTGTGAAGTGACGCTCTTTAAAAATAAAGAGATGGTGCAATTCCATAGTTTTCCTTTTGGAAACGTCACTTTGAAAGAACAATTTTTCAAAAATAAAAAGCATAATGATGCCAGTGCCATTGAAGCGGTGCGCAAATACATACGCGATCAATTTAAAAGCTTGCCTTGGTTGAAAAAAGCCAAACTGCCAATTGTCGCGATGAGTGGTTCTGCGCGTAATATCGCCTATGTGCATCAGCGTCTAAATGACTATCCGATTGCGGGAATTCAAGGCTATCATATGACAGAAGCCAATTTGAACCAAACCTTGGATTTATTTATGACCACCGATTTAGACGATATGGGAAATATTGATGGTCTGAGCAATGACCGAGTCGACATCATCATCCCGGCAAACATTGTCTTTTTAGAATTATTAAATATGGTCAAAGCTCCGATTTTCATTTTATCGAATCAGGGATTACGAGAAGGTTTTGTTCTAACCTATATTAATGAGCAGTATCATTCACCAATCGATGCACGCAATAATAAATTAAGAACGGTCCAACAAGTTGCTGATAAGATGAATATTTTACCTGAGGGTAGTATTTTGCGGGTTAATTACGCCATTAAACTTTATCAAGCATTGAGTGAAGCTGGTGTTATTCGCTACGATGACCAACTAAAAAACGAATTAGAATTTGCCAGCTATTTATATCGCTTTGGTTCAATGATCAGTTCAGAAGCTGATTCACAACATACCTTCTATATTATTTCCAATATGGATTTATTAGGCTTCTCGCATCATGATCGCTTACGATTAGCTTTACTAAGTAGTTTCAAGAGCAAATCCATGATGATGCGATACTTACGTGATTTTCCTGATTGGTTAACCGAGGACGAGATTAAAGAACTCTTAATTTTAGGAGGAATCATCAAAGTAAGTGATGCCTTAAATGATTCGCAAACACAACCGATTAAAGATTTAAACTTTATCAAAAAATCCAAAAACAAGTATCAATTAGTCATCTATCATACCGCCCCAGTAGTGGCGGAGGCTTACCGTACCAATCGCCATTTAAAACATTTAAGCCGCGTCTTAGATGGAAATTTAGAACTAAAATTTGTCGAACTTGAATCATAAGTGTTTAAAATTTTATTGAAGTCAACAATACAATCCCCTAGTCGCAACTGGTTAATGGATTGACTCATCTGAACGATTACTAACAACTGGTTAAAGACTGAATCATCCGCTCGGTTACTAGCAACTGGTTAGTGATTGAATCATCCGCTCGGTTACTAACAACTGGTTAAAGACTGAATCATCCGCTCGGTTACTAGCAACTGGTTATTGATTGAATCATCTCGCTTACTAGCATCTACCAAAATATGATTTTAAAGAATTGCTATCGAAGCTCTAGCACTTTTATTTGTTCGATAAGAAAGGAATTATTATGCCTAAACGTCAAAAAAAATCTGAAAAAATACAAAAACATTCTTTTAAAAAGAACGACTTTATTGTAAAAGATCCTTATGACTCACCTGATTATTATTTTAACCGTGAATTAAGCTGGTTAGACTTTAATAAACGCGTGATTGAAGAAGCCTATGATCAAAATAATCCATTTTTAGAACAATTAAACTTCTTAGCCATTGCCAGTTCAAATGCCGATGAATTTTTCATGATACGAGTGGCTGGTGTCTATGATCAATATAGTGCCAATGTCGAAATTGCAGAAAACAAAACGCAAATGACCCCTTTTGAATTATTGCAGGCAATTCGTAAAAAGAATGCTAAAAATATTGAATTACAATATAATCGTTATCATGAACTGGTTAAAATTTTACCTACTTATGATTATCAAATTAAACGCAGTGCTGAGTTAACACCAGAAGAATTAGTGATAGCGGAGCATCGTTTTAGACAATTAATTTTACCGACATTGTCCCCTATTGGAATTGATGCTTATCGACCATTTCCGCATTTAAGTAACAAAGCGATTAATATTTTAGTTAGCTTACAAAATGAAAAAGGCAATCAAATGACTGCCATTGTACCGATTCCTAATCTTGTCGACCGTTATATCACGATTGAAAATACCAGTACCAAAACATTGGTTTTCACTGAAGATTTAATTGTCCATTTTATCGATGAATTATTTAAAGGCTATCATGTGAATTTCTCATTACCTTTTAGAATTACACGTGATGCTGACTTTGATATTCGTGAAGAAGGAGCTTTAGACTTAATAATTGAGATTGAAGATTCCTTGAAAAAGCGTAAAAATGGAGAAGCCGTGCGAATTGAAGTCGATACCTCTATTTCAAAAGTCTATGAATCCCATCATTTAGATGTCTTAATGGATATTTTACAATTAGAAGATTTTGACTTATATCAAATTGCAGGACCATTGGATTTAACTTTCCTATTTAAATTACATGATCAAGTGGGTGTCGACCATCCAGAAGCCTTATATCCACCATTTGAGCCATTTTTAAATCCTGAACATACAGGTGAAAAATTATTTGATGCGATTCGTGAAAAAGACTTGTTCTTTAACCACCCATATGACTCATTCAAGCCGATTGTTTCCTTAATCGAAACAGCTGCCAATGACGAAAAGACAATTGCCATTAAACAAACCTTATACCGTGTTTCTAAACACTCACCGATTATCGCAGCCTTAAAACAAGCAGCCGAACGTGGCAAAGAAGTCACCGTTTTAGTAGAATTAAAGGCGCGCTTTGACGAAGAGAACAATGTCTTTTGGGCGCGCGAACTAGAAGAAGCGGGTTGCCATGTCTTATATGGTGTATCAGAATTAAAAACTCATAGTAAAATCACTTTAGTCATCCGCCGTGAAGAAGATAAAATTCAACGCTATGTCCATTTAGGGACTGGTAACTACAATGATAAAACCGCACGTATTTATACGGATATGGGAATTTTAACCTGTCATGAAGAAATAACTGAAGATGCGTCCAAATTCTTTAACCACTTAAGTGGCTTTACTGAAAGACCGCATTATAAACACTTACATGTGTCACCCTTTGAAATTCGGGACTCGTTAATTGATTATATCGATGAAGAAATTGCCTACCAAAATCAATTTGGTAATGGTCGCATTGTCGCTAAAATGAACTCCTTAACCGATAAAGAAATCATTAAGAAGTTTTATCAAGCAAGTCAAGCGGGAGTAAAAATTGAATTAATTATTCGAGGAATCTGCTGCTTAAAACCTGGCGTAGAAGGCATTTCAGAAAATATTCATGTCAGAAGTATTGTCGGACGCTTTTTAGAACATTCTAGAATTTACTTCTTTAATCGAAATGGTGCGCATCATTTATTCCTATCATCAGCCGATATGATGACGCGTAACATGGTTCGTCGCGTCGAGATTGAGTTTCCTATTTTATCAACAGAAATTGAGAAACAGATTATCGAGATCTTAGACTATCAATTAGCTGACACTATGAAAGCTCGTGAACTTCAAGTTGATGGCACCTATACCCGCCCCGACCGGACAATAGTTCAAAACAATTCTCAAATCCAATTAATGCGACTAGCTGAAAGCAAGCGTGAAGCATTAGTGCCGGCAGTAGCGGTGGTTGAAAACAAACCAATTTTAAGTTGGTGGCAACGTTTCGTTGCATGGTTCAAGTAAAATTAATTGGATCTATAATTTTTAGTGTTGGTGGCGAA
>NZ_KV805684.1:0-1096 GCF_001811625.1 Globicatella sp. HMSC072A10
TTGACGATAAGCGGGTAACTTCAAGCCATATTTTTGATGAATCGTTTGAGCGATCAATGATGCAGACCCCAAGCTATTGTTGAGGGGAGCTTTAGGAACGGGAGCCTTCACGATTTTGTCATTAGCCCCCTCTTTTTGAGTGCAACCCTCGCATTTATAAGAAGCTTGTTTATGAATGATTCGTTTCATATGAGCAGGAATGAAGACAAGCTCTTCACGAACAGCACTAGCACCTATCTGTTTCATAGATTCCCCACAGTCTGGACACTGGCAGTTTGAAAGTTCGTGTAGCTTTTCTTCGGCAGGGAACTGGTCGAGAATCGCCCGCTTGATCCCTTTATTCTTCTTTGCTTTACGCTTATGAGCCTTCACTTCTTGGACGATATCTTCTTCTAGTTCTAGGCTGTCTAGAGCTTCCTGCCAATCCTCGAACAGACTGGTTTGTCCAGGTTGAGGCGCCGTTTCTTTCTTGCGACCAAACTGTTGGTTCATCATCAAACGAAGCTGTTCTTTCAACCATTCAATTTCACGTTCTTGTGTTTCAATAATATCGATTAGTTGTTCAGGTGTCTGCGTCTCTATGGATTTGATGTCCATTCCCGGACCTCCCTTCTGTTCAAATTTCTTTGATTATATACCTTGTAAGCGATTTAATCAAGTTTTTTTCACATTGTGTAAGATCCTTCCAATGATTGAACGGATGGTTCGATCAAAAAGCCATCCATAAGCTGAATCAGTTGGTGACGGTCAATTTCCTTCAGTGACTCCTCCTGTCTAGGCCAATGAATTCGGCCAGATTCATAGCGTTTATACAGTAACCAGAAACCTTGGCCGTCCCAATAAAGAGCTTTAAAGCGGTCAAGCCTGGACCCGCAGAATAGAAAGAGATTCTTTTCAAAGGGATTTAATTGATAATCATTTTGAACGAGAGCAGCCAGAGAATCAACTCCCTTGCGTAAGTCTGTCCGACCAGTCATAATGTAATAGCGTTTAGCAGCATCGAGATTAATAATCAATCAACCACCTCCATAAGTTTTAACTTAATCATACAGGAGGTGGTTGGGCTGTGATACGTACCTGGTTATTCGGCGTTTAC
>NZ_KV805685.1:0-4181 GCF_001811625.1 Globicatella sp. HMSC072A10
TTTCTATATACTTGGCTATTGGGCGCTTACGATTATTGTAAAAAACATTGGCATAAAAAGGTGAGTAACTCAATTTTGTGCATTGATAAAAAAGCAGAATTTTAAAACTCCTTAACAATACTGCGATGAGATAATAAGTTTTAATTTTCCCATTTTTTAACCTAATAATAAAAAGTTGAAGCATGTTTTAGTTGTATCGGCAATAGTTAAAAAATTTTTGATGAACCTTTTTTTGTTCTATCCGCTTTGATATACTATACATTGGAATATAGAGGTGAATAAATTGGAAAGTTATTGTCTAAGCAAGCAAATAAAAATGTTAGGGCTCGGAATTGTTGTAGGGGCTATTTCAGGTGTGATAGTAAGTGCGTTTCGATTTGGTATAGGAATCATCTATTCTCAGGTTGGAGAACTCTACCATCAAATGAAAGGTAATACCTTGATAACGGTGCTGTGGTTAATGGCTTCATTGATATTAGGATGGTTATTATCAATTGTCACTAAAACGGATAAAGACATTAAAGGAAGTGGCATTCCACAAGTAGAGTTACAAATGCATGGAAAATTATCAATGAACTGGTGGAGTGTGCTTTGGAAAAAATTTACTGTTGGTACATTGGCAATTGGTTCAGGATTGATGTTAGGGCGAGAAGGTCCGTCAATACAGCTAGGGTCGGTAGTAGGACTTGGATTAAGTCAAACTCTGAAACTTGATGATCGGACTAAAAAAGCTCTCATTGCTTGCGGAGCGAGTGCAGGGGTAGCCGCTGCTTTCAATGCTCCATTAGCAGGATTAATGTTTTCAATAGAAGAGCTCTACAAGAAGATGAACCATCAAATTATTTTAATGATATTAACCTCTTCATTAACGGCCCATCAAGTTTCGGCAAAGGTTTTTGGACATCAACCTACTTTAATGTTATTGAATGAACATGCTTTTCCACCTAATCAATATTATTGGTTAGTAGCTTTAGGGTTTTTTCTTGCTTTTGGTGGCTATTTCTATTCAAAAATAACCTTATCTTTACCAACGATTTTTAAGGTTTGTTTTTCGTTAATAAATAAACATTATTACGGATTAATACCATTAGTTTTGATAATTCCCTTAGGGATTTTCTTTCCTTTTTTATTAGGTGGTGGAGGACCCTTAATCCTTTTTTTACTAAATAATCATTTTTCGCTAAGCATGTTAATTTTATTTTTGCTATTACGCTTTACTTTCTCAATGTTATCTTTTGGTTCGGGTTTACCAGGAGGTATTTTCTTGCCGATATTAAGCCTAGGGGCGCTTCACGGACTTGTTTTTGCAACAATTGCGACACAATACTTTGATTTTCCGGAAGGGTTTTTATCTTATCTAGTCATGTTTTCGATGGCGGGGTATTTCGCGTCTATTAGTAAAGCGCCATTTACGGCCATATTATTAGTGACTGAAATGGTAGGAGGAATGACACAATTAGTCCCAATTGCAATTTGTGTCTTAGTCTCTTATTTTGTGGCTACGTTACTAGGTGTGCAGCCTATTTATGAAGTATTAGCTGAAAGACTGTATCAGGATCAAAAAAAGATTCATCAAAGTTAAGATAATGGTCTGTATGTTATTTGTATTAAAGCTTGAGATAGGAATATCAATAGTTTCTATGGTATAATATTTAAGAATGTGAGGAGGCATTACATGACAAAAGTACGTAAAGCAGTTATTCCATCTGCTGGTTATGGAACGGGTTTTTTTCCAGCGACGAAAGCAAGTTCTAAAGAATTGTTACCCATTGTTGATAAACCAATTATCCAATTTATAGTAAAAGAGGCTTTTAATTCAGGAATTGAAGAAGTATTGATTATTACCGGTAAACAAAAACGCTCAATTGAAGATCATTTTGATTCGAATTATGAATTAGAACAAAATTTAGCTGAAAATGGTAAAGACGCGTTATTAAATATTGTAAAATCGACTACCAGAGAAGGTTTATATTTTGTTCGCCAATCTTATCCTCTAGGTTTAGGCGATGCCATCTTACATGCGAAAGCATTCGTTGCTAATGAACCTTTTGCGGTATTACTAGGTGATAACATTACCGAAGGGAATATCCCGGTGACCAAGCAGCTAATTGATTTATATGAAGAACATCAATCGGCCTGTGTAGCTGTTGTCGAAATGGAAAATACACCAGAGAAAAAATATGGTTTTGTACAAAAGGAACCTAGTGAAGTGTCTGATGAAACGGTTTTTTCTGTCAAATCTTTTGTCGAAAAACCAAGTAAAGCAGATCAACCTTCAAATTTAGTTATAGCGGGACGATATATATTAACTCCGGATATATTTGAAGTGTTAGAGTCATTAAAACCAGGTGTTGATGAAGAAATTCAATTAACAGATGCTATTAATCAATTATCTCAAACCAATAAAGTTCTTGCTAAAGTTATTGAGGGCGAACGATTTGATGTTGGTGACAAATTAGGCTATTTGGAATACAGCTTACAATATGGCTTGAGACATCCTGAAACGAGTCAGGATTTAAAAAAATATTTAATTGAGTTAGTAAAACAACTAAAACAATAGAGTAAAATACGTTAATTTGCGTATTTATAATTAGAGAATTATCTAAATGGAGGGGAAGAGTTGGATAAAGAACGTCAAATAGCTTTAGATAAAGCGTTAAAACAAATAGAAAAAGACTTTGGAAAAGGATCGATTATGAGAATGGGTGAGAAAACTGAAACTCAAATTTCAACCATTCCATCAGGATCATTAGGTCTTGATATTGCATTAGGAGTCGGTGGTTATCCAAGAGGTCGTATCATTGAGTGTTACGGACCAGAATCATCAGGTAAAACAACCGTCGCATTACATGCTATTGCTGAGGTACAAAAACAAGGTGGAACAGCTGCCTTTATTGATGCTGAGCATGCACTAGATCCTGCGTACGCAACTAATTTAGGTGTCAATATCGATGAGTTATTGTTATCACAACCTGATACTGGAGAACAAGGTTTAGCCATCGCCGATGCATTAGTAGCAACGGGGGCCATTGACATCATTGTAGTTGACTCTGTTGCAGCCTTAGTACCAAGAGCCGAAATCGAAGGAGAAATGGGAGACTCCCATGTAGGGTTACAAGCCAGATTAATGTCACAAGCATTACGTAAACTTTCAGGTACTATCAATAAAACAAAAACCATCTGCTTCTTCATCAATCAATTAAGAGAAAAAGTAGGGGTAGTATATGGTAATCCAGAAGTTACGCCAGGCGGACGTGCTTTAAAATTTTACTCAACAATTCGTATGGAAGTACGACGTGGTGAAATTATCAAAGATGGCACACAAATGATTGGAAATAGAACCAAAATTAAGATTGTAAAAAATAAAGTTGCACCACCATTTAAAGAAGTCTTCGTAGACATCATGTATGGAAAAGGAATTTCACAAATCGGCGAATTGGTAGACTTAGCCGCTGATGCCGATATTATTAAAAAAGCAGGATCATGGTATTCATATGGTGACATTAGATTAGGTCAAGGTCGCGAGAATGCTAAAGTTTACTTGGAAGAAAATCCAGAATTATTACAGGAGATTTTCGATAAAGTAAGAAGTTTCTATAATATTTCTAATAAGAAAGATAAAGCCAGTGATTCAGAGGAATCTGTAGAAGCTTTATTCGATATGAAATAAGAATGCCACTGAAAAACATAAGTTGTGATGAATAAAATATATTAGAGTCCCCTAAAAATGTTAGATATAATTTTTAGGGGGCTTTATTAAAATGTGTAACTCTTAACGAGACGAAAATAGGTTGTTTAAAAGTAAATAATTTTATCATTAGCGAAAACTTTAAATAGAAAAAGAAGTAATTCTAAAATTATTGAAAAAGAAAGCTTTACTTGTACCTAACCTATAAATGCAGGAAGTAAAGATATCAAAACAATCAAACAACTACAAAATCACCGTGATTTAGAGAGATATCAAAATGGGAGAATAATCGCTCACAAATAGTAATCAAAAATGTAAGTTAAGTCTATTATAAAACTTGCATCAATATTAAGTGTCGAAATAGAAGATTATAAGTAAAGACTCCTAATCTCCTAATGATTGATTTGATACAAGTTGCCAGTATAAAAGAGTGATAACATCATTTTAATCGATATTATGAGTATTTCTGTAAAAAATGTAAAAATAAAGTAAA
>NZ_KV805686.1:0-613 GCF_001811625.1 Globicatella sp. HMSC072A10
TTCTTTTTCTTTCTCATTTAAATGATAAAAATAACGATGAAGATCCGCTTTCTTTCTAGAAGAGATGACCTCAATTAATCGTTTTTTCTCAAAATCATACATGACAGTCAAATAATTAGAGCTAATATTTAAGCTGGGGATATAGACTTCGTCAAAACATAAAACTGAAGGTAAATTGAATTTATCCGGATGATAATATTTATCAAAGTACCGTTTTACAGTTGTTTCTGAGACAGAAAAATGTTCGGCAGTCGACTTAAACGTTTCGTTTGGCTTCTTCAGATTTTCCATAATACTGTCGATTGTTGAATACGGAATAGTGAAATTTCGAGGCGTAAGCCCTATACTATTCGAGAAAGAATCATGACATTCTTGACACTTAAAACGTTTAATCTTAAGCAGAACGATCTTGATGTTACTATGATTAAAAGGTAAACGATACTTCTTTTTATAGTACCCCTTACTGTGAAGATGAGAAGAACGACAATAAGGGCACTTTCGAATCTTACTATCCAATGAACATGAAAGGGTTGTTTTATCCATCGCGACGACTTCTCCAATATCTTGTAAAGATACATTTAGTAGTTGCGACAGAATATATTTAATATCATCG
>NZ_KV805687.1:0-203 GCF_001811625.1 Globicatella sp. HMSC072A10
CAATCAAACGTAATGGATTTAAATAAATTTCTTGGCAAACAAGCAAACCAGTTATCACAAGCTATTCGCACAGCACTTGCTTTCCGACTGCTAATTTTTATCGGAATGATGAGTTTACTGAATCTTTCAACCAGTGTTAGAACTGCACTCTTATGGTCTTTTCCGACAATCGTGTCACCTTCTAGATGTCCAAATTCTTTCTC
>NZ_KV805688.1:0-718 GCF_001811625.1 Globicatella sp. HMSC072A10
AGTATTCCTGAATATTACCACTATTTTTAAGAGAATTAACGACGTTATAAATGGTTTGGATGGCCCGATTTAATTTTTTAGCGATATCCGTTACTTTTTTACCGCTATCGTAATAATTTTCTATCCAAATCAATTCTTTCATGGTAAGATGTGTATAAGCCATTTGTGTGTACTCCTTCCTTAGCATGTGATCATATGTTTAGGATACCATACAAATGGCCTTTTTATTTTTCTAGCTTAATTTTACTATCCAAGCAATTATATGGACTTTATCGATAATTCGTATTAACAAAATAAAAAATTGGCACCATTTATAAATCTAACTTAAAAATGATGCCAATACAAAATATAATTAGTTATTAAATATTTTATTAAGTTCGACTATTAGCTTCTCTTTTAATGCCATTAATTCAGTATCTGATGGACGATTCGATTCACTATACATTAATTCCATAGGATACCACCAAACTGGACCTTTTCCTTTATTACCATAGTTTTCTATATCACCCACTACCCTTGGAAACAAATGCCAGTGTAGATGTGAATCTCCATTACCTAGTAGTTCATAGTTAATTTTATCTGCATTAAAACCTTTATATACAGCCTCTCCTACTAATGACATTTCTTCTAAGAATTTCAATTTAAAATTCTTTTCTAATTCAAAAAGTTCTGTCTTATGTTGTTTACATAAAAAACCTTAAGAGTGCTTCGCACTCTA
>NZ_KV805689.1:0-206 GCF_001811625.1 Globicatella sp. HMSC072A10
TTGGCTCTCTAATACCCGATAGCTGGTTTCATCTGCGTGGAGAACTTCTTGTTGACGGAGCTTGTTTAAAAGTAAGTCACAGAGGTTCTGGAAATAGTATTGATAGGTGCGAATGTGCCAACCGCAAATCGTATCCCGACTTAGGGGCAGATTCATTTGTTTCCATTCCTGTTCTTGACGATAAGCGGGTAACTTCAAGCCATATT
>NZ_KV805690.1:0-11945 GCF_001811625.1 Globicatella sp. HMSC072A10
GCTTCGGTTGTTTCTTCTTCTGAGTCAGCTTCGGTTGTTTCTTCTACTGCTTCAGTTGTTTCAGCAACTGTTGTTTCTTCTACAGCTGCAGTTGTTTCAGCAACTGTTGTTTCTTCTGTAGTTTCATTTGAACCACATGCTGTTAATAAGAAAACAGAACCTAATAATAAAGAGCTCTTAAGTAATAACTTTTTCATTTCCATATAATCATTCCCTCTTTCTTTTTTTGCGTTCTATTTGAAACCGCATCATAATTATACAATAAAGCAGAATTTATGTCTAATATAACACCATTTTTAAACTATATTAAAAATAAAAAACGATCTGAAACTAACCTTCACTTAGTAAAGTTACTAAAAACATGTGACTTTATTACGATTTTAAACTTTTTATCTGCTTATGATAAAATTTAAATCTAACAACTAAACTGAGACTAAATTTAGTCTGGTGATGGACAAAAAGTTGGATGCGATTGCCAATCTTCAACTAAAACGATATATAAAAAAAGGAATGGACAAGGGAGTGGGCAGACGAAGTGAAAATCAACTGATTTTCTACTTCTTGCCCACTCCCATGTGGCACTCCCTTACATACTTGAATAGCTATCAAACTACTTTTAAAATATAATTTAATTTAGATGAACCATTGATTGATAGAAAAGGGGCAAAAACTTGACTGAATTTATCAAGTTTCCACCCACCCCTATTATATTTTAGTAATCTAATTTTCGTAATAACTCTTTAATCTTAGTTGGATTAATATTGACCAACTCAAAATAATGCCAACTCTTATTTAAATAACTTGTGATAACTGCCTCAACTGAATCAAATATTTGATACTCTTTCATTAATCGGGGTAATTCTTCATATTCCAAGTCACTAATATTATCTACTTGCTCTTTTAACATTAGATATGGCGCCGTATAAATTCCATTTTGTACATCTTGTAATCTAGGCTTGCCACTGATTGTTGAATCTTGATGGTAATCTATTAAATCGTCATTTAATTGAAAGGCCATCCCAATCATTTGACCGGCATAATAAAGGCGTTTCAGATCACGTCTTGGTAACTCTGCTTTAATCCCAGCTATCATCACCGCTAAGCCAAATAAAGTGGCGGTCTTGCCTTTAATCTGTCTTAAATAATCATGAATCGTCATGTCATCTCGATTTTGATTCATTAACTGACGTAACTCCCCAATTAAAATATGCTCAATCACTTTATTATCAATCATATTTCGATTAATCTTTAAATTGGATTCAACAAGTAATCGACCAGAAAGAGATAACAAATAATCTCCAGCATAAATAGCAATTTTGTTTGAAAAATCCTTTTGGATAGCGGTTACACCACGGCGAGTATCCGCTTTATCAATCACATCGTCATGTATTAAGGTAGATAAATGCATTAATTCAAGTCCCGCTGCAGCTGAAATAATGCCGTGATCGATTGGTAAACCTAAATTATCGGCAACCATAATCGTTAACCCAGATCTTAAATATTTGCCTGGGGCATCTATATACTCCAAAATTTTATTATTAACTTCAACCATTGGCACTTTTATCGAATTTTTCATCAATTTTTTCACATCATAAAGTGCTTTTTCAATCGTTGGATATGATTCCCATATTTTATGAACCACACTGTTTACTCCATTTCTAAAAAAAAGTTGAAAAGCGAGATTACTCTCTACTTCTCAACTTTAACATAATTATTTAAATTTATCATTATAAATATGATTTGGTTTACCATAGAGCCACTTATCAAAGATTTTACCTAACCATGGCATTACCCAGTAATCTAAACCAAATGCATGTCCTGATCCATTCATTAAAGCAATAGCAACTGGAACGAACCACATGTTAACCCAGTAGAACATACCTGATAAACAGAACATTGCCACTAAAACAACGGTTCCTGCACTTACTAACCAAGTGAATAATCCAGCGATTAATGCTAAACCAATTAATAACTCCACTACTGACATGAATTTTTGCATAAATAAAGCCACTTCTAAATTCGGCATCATAAATTTCATGATAGAAGCAAACCAATCAGGCATTTTATCAAAGACTAACATTGGTTCTTCACCATAAGCATAGTTTAAGCTGAACACAGCTTGAGAAGCATCGGCTGCTGTTGCCGCCACGTCAGAGGCTGCAGAAGTAGCCTCGGCCGCTTCTGATGCACCCGATGCCACATCAGCAACTTGTAACCATTCAAACGGGAATACCGTTGTATCTCCAAACCAACTATTTGCACCGAACAATCCAAAAACTTTCTTCAAGCCTTCAATTAACCACATTGAACCATAGAAAATTCGTAATGGAATCATCCATAAGTTATTACCTTTTGAAGACAAGAATCCACCAAAGATATTACGACGATCCTTAATATCAAAGAATTCATGTTGAGTATAAGTTACCATATTATATAAACTTCTAATATCGAAGAAGTATTTAATATTGATAATATGTTTTAATAACATAGCGAAGAATCCACTCATATGGTACTTATCATACAAGTACGCTACACCATATTTAGAACCAATTGATACCATGAATCCATCATATTTTCCTTTGAATTCATGTTTTTCGCCACCATTAATGGCTGCAATCACATTTAATGCAGCAGTATGCCCAGTCTGTTCAGCTGCTTGGACAATTTGCGGTACTGGTTGGTTATCTTTATCTGCTTCTTCATAATAAACTAAGTCACCTACAACATACACATTTTCATGGTCTTTAGCTTCCATATATTGGTTAGCTACTAAACGACCTGCACGTGCTTTTTCAATACCAAATTCAGCTGTTTCTGTGTTTGCTTGCACACCAGCAGCCCAAATCGTTGTATAAGTTGGGATTGTTTTACCACTCGTCAATGCAACATGATCATTAGCTACTTTAACGACGCCATCGCCCAATGTTGTCTTTACTCCAACTTTTTGTAAATATTTCATGGCTTTGTCTTGTTCAACTTTTGTTACCATATTTAAAATATTTGGAGTCACATCTAATAAATGAATTGAGAATTCTTCTTGGTTTAACTTATAGTCATGTGCTAAACGAGGAACCCAATCCACTAATTCTCCGACCATTTCAACACCGGTAAAGCCGGCACCACAAACTAAGAAAGATAATAAGGCACGACGTTTTACTTCATCATGTTCTCTCGCTGCACGATAACAAGCATTTAAAATATGCGCGCGAATTCGCTCTGCCGCTTCAATTGACCATAAAGTGAAACCGTGTTCTTCAACACCTTCAATACCATAAGTGTTAGCTTCCCCACCCATAGCAAGGATTAAATAATCATATTTGTAAGTGTGTTGTTCACCTAATACTTCTTTCGTATCATAATTCACAGATTTAATGGTATCTGTTACTAAATCAACTTTTTTATACTTTTTGAATAAACGACGTAAGTCATACTTAATTGCATCTGGTTCTACTCTTCCACCTGCAACCTCGTGTAATTCAGTCATATAAGTTAAGAAAGAATGCTTATCAATTAAGGTAATGTTAATCGACTCATCTTTTTTAAAAGTTTTGCCTAATTGTTGAGCGGCAGCTACCCCAGCATATCCAGCACCAACAATGACGATCTCTTTAGCCATTATTTTACTTCCTCCTAAAATTAATACACAAAATAATTCCTTGATAATTATAGCACAAACAAAATAGCGATTCAATCTGTTTTGATGTTTTTTTCACATACTTATTCAAATACTTGATATTTAAATATGTTTTTGAATAAAAAAAAGTAATGATATCTCAGGCTTGATATCATCACTTTATTCATTTATCGTCAACCAATTAATTTGTGATTTAGATTGCATTAAATCATCATGATAAACACGTAAGACTGAGATTTTGTGCAAAAGTAAATTACCGGCAAAACCAACCGCAAAACCAGCTAGAATACCGCTAATAGATAAAATCGGAAGATAATTTAAAACTGCCCAAGATTGTGCAAGAATTGCTGCCATGCCTAATTGCCCGACATTATGAGCAATCCCTCCCATGACCGATATTCCAACAATACTCACTCTTTTAGGCCCTAAATACTGAATTAAAATCATCACAAGGTAGCTCAACACGCCACCAGCCGCACTATACATGAAAGTAGATAACGTTCCGCCTAATAAAGTAGTTAATAAAATTCTAATAGCCACAACTTGAAAACTATATTTTTTAGGTAAGGTAAAAATAGCAATAATCGTAATCAAATTGGCTAATCCTAATTTTGCACCAGGAGCAAAAGCGAATGGTGATGGAATAAAGCGTTCAATTAGACCAATTACCACCCCTTGTGCTGCTAACATCGCAATATATACTAATAGATGATACTGACCTCTTTTCAAACTCGATTCCCCTTTTTGCTTACTTATCCAACAGAAATAATTGTCTCTAACTGAATTTGATACTTATTGGTTAGGCTTAATATAGATACCCTTGAGATTGTTCAAACTCTCTTTGACTGTTTCGGCTTTGACTTCAACCTCTAATTCCTTGACCGTTGGAGTCACTATCATGAAATCATCTTTTAAATTTCTCCCCATTTTTTTCTTTCCTTTCATCCTATTTTTATTCTAGCCCAAATAGGTTCGGAAAAAGCACTAAGACCCACTTTTCATAACATTTACAAAAGCATATCTGTCAATGTTTTAAAGCCCAACATTAAAAAATAATACATCGCCGGAGGGAATCGAACCCCCATCACAAGAACCGGAATCTTGTGTGATATCCATTACACTACGGCGACATTACAAAAAATCTTTAGTATTTACTTAATCAAATCGAACTATTGTGACACTGCATTAACAACTTCATATAATCGAAATGATGTTCAATCAACTTGAACTTAATCATTGTACCAAAATCATGATGAATTTTCAATTGATGTTATCAAACGTTTTTAAACACTCATGAAAAAATTTGATTACACTATTTAAAAAAGGGGAATAGTTTATTGAAACCATTAACCCCTTTTTATCTAATATCATAAAATATTATGGTGCATAGACATCGTTATAAACTTCATATAATGATGTTTCAGCTATGGAATTGCCTTGACTATCTACTCTTTCAATACAGATAATCCCATATTTTGGTGCTAAGTAATACCACGTGGCACTTCCATCAGCATAACCTGTTTCTTCAATTGCCACCACTTCCTGATAAATGACACCATTCTTCTCATAAGTTGGTAAAATTGTCTTAACAGTTCGAAGATATTCATTATGATAGCCGGAATAATATTGATAACCGACTGTCATATTACTCGATAAAATAAGTGATTCTTGACCACTATTCACAAGGTTAGAATAACGTAAATCTTGAACTTCCCCATAATTCTCAACATGACCCAGTTCATATAATCCATTACTGCGCTGTTGATAAACATAAGCCATTGCTTGATCATTCATTAAAATAGCCACTTGAAAGAGACCATTTTCATCTGGAGTATATTCTAAGATTGTATATTGACTCTCATAATTATTACCAAATCCTGAATATTGATAATTATTAAACTGAGAATAAGGTATATAATCAGAAAACGTGCCTGAAATAGCAGGTAGTGAAGTTTGATTTAATTGAGGGTCATGTCCATTTTCCTGGGCAGCAATCGGTCCAGTTAGTATAACAGAAAGCACTCCCCCTATTATGGAAGCAAAAAGCACACGCTTAAAAATATCTTTTATAAAAAAATGCATGCTCATTAGCCACCCCTCTTTTCTTTTTCTTCTATACACTCATTATAACATAATCAAATAAAAATGTGATTGAGTCTATCAAGAAAAAATCTTGAATAAAGTATGAAGATAGTGAATTAAGAAATTAAATTCTCAGAAAGTGTTAGCTTCACTAATAGTTCTTTTGATTTTTCAGGAATGGATATTTCATGTAAAAAATGATTGATTCGTTTCAATAATTCTCGTCGCGTAATAATCCCTTTGAAATTACCCTCATGATCAATCATACAGATAAAGTTTTGATCGACTAAACGGTGTAAGATCTTTTCAAAAGGTTCGCCCTCAACAATCGTTACAGGGTCTTTTTCCATGACATCTCGTATTAATATTTGATCCATTTTTTCAATTTCAATCGCCTCTACTGTCGTCACAGCATTAATCATCATCGGCATATTAATCAATCCCATTAATTTTGACTTAGTTGATAATACGGGAATCATGGAATATTTAACAGTCGAAAGAATTAACATCCCGTGACTTAAAGTATTGGTATCTAACACATGTGCTACATTATCAGCTGGTATTAATAACTTTTCAATAGGGTCCACAATTTGTTTTTCTAATAATGGATCAATCATTGACGCTCAAACACTTTCGTTAAATCGGTTAATAAATTCATAGAATCATCGTAGAACTCTACTTTATATTGCGTTGGCGTGATTTCCAAAATCGCATAGGTTTTATATGGAACTGGTCCACGAGAATGATTCAAACTGCCCGGATTAATCAATAACACTCCATCAACATATTCTGCATATAATTGGTGAGTATGTCCATGAAAAACAAATTTTGCATTGATATCTTTTGCTTCAGCTAATAATTCTTCATAACCACTATTCACACCATTTCGATGACCATGAACAACCAGTATATTTCCTGCTGAATTTTCAACTATCCGGCGATTAAAGTATTGTGGATCAAAGTCCATATTGCCTGATACAACCACATCAACCTTGTCCCAAATAGGATCGTCAGCTGGAAACTCAGAATCTCCACAGTGAAGAATTAGTTCCACTTCTGGACGATAATGTTCGATTAAATTATTTAATTTTGACCATCCACCATGATTGTCACTTATAATTAACCATTTCACTTACTATTCAACTCCTCTAACCATTCTGGCATTGCAGCCATCAATTTTTTGATCGCTTTACCACGATGACTAATCTCATTTTTTCTTTCAGCTGTCAGTTCAGCAAAAGTTTTCTGCTCACTTTCCACATAAAAAAGTGGGTCATAGCCAAATCCTTCAGTTCCTTTTATTTCCTCTAAAATGATACCATCAGCTTGACCTTCTACAACCAATGATGGCATCTTTGGATGAGCTAATACGAGACAACAAGTAAAATGTGCATCACGATGACTGTTGCCTTTCATATCGTTCAATAACTTTTCGTTATTCAAAGCATCATTACCATGTTCGCCAGCATATCGAGCACTGAAAACACCTGGACGACCCTCTAATGCATCGACAGATAAGCCAGAGTCATCCGCCAAAACCATTGTATTTAACCTATTGGCGATGGTTTCAGCTTTTAAACGTGCATTTTCTTCAAAAGTACTCCCTGTTTCTTCTACTTCTTCGATTTCTGGATAATCTAATAATGAGGTTACCTCTATATTAAAAGCCTCAAATAATTTTGCAAATTCTGCTATTTTACCTTTATTATGACTCGCGAGTAGTAGCTTCGACAACTTGATCACCTTCTATTTCACATTTTTTAATTGTTAGATTCGGCATATTTAACCAAGTGGTTGCCACCTCAGCAAATTTATCTTCTTCACCGGTAGTATAAACTTCAATCGTAGCCGGTCTATTTTTAGCGTCATGTGCTGAACGGCTAATATTGTAATAATCTAACATGGTACTGACTTCATTAATAGTTTCAACACCAGAATCAATTAGGCGAACCTCTTCGCCCATATATTCTCCAATAACTTTTTTCATAATCGGATAATGAGTACATCCTAAAACCAAAGTATCAACATCTTTTTCTTTAAAAATGTTCAAACGCTTTTCAACAATTATTTCAGTTTCAGGATCATTTATTTTATTTTCTTCAACAATCGCAACAAACTCTGGTACTGGCACACTCATCACTTTCAAGGAATCGGCTTTTTCTAAGATGACTTTCTCATATAAATTGGATTTAATAGTACCTTCAGTACCAATAATGCCAATCCGTTGATTTTGAGTTTCCTTTATAGCTGCCCGGCTACCAGCATGAATGACACCAATTACAGGAATAGATAATTGTTCTCTTAATTCACTCAATGCAGCGGCTGTTCCTGTATTACAGGCAATGACTAACATTTTAATTCCTTTATTTAATAAAAAACGGGTAAGTTGCCAAATAAATTCCTTAACTTCCTCTAAAGAACGGGGTCCATAAGGACATCTAGCACTATCCCCTAAGTATATAATGGATTCATTTGGTAATTGTTTGAGACTTTGTTTAACAACTGTTAAACCGCCAAATCCGGAATCAATAAATCCAATTGGTAATTCTTTCAATAATATACCTTCTTTCTTCGCATGTTGGATTAAATGCGCTCAAATTAAATTATATAACAAATCACTAGTTTTTCATAGTCAAGAAGATGCTACTAAAGTCGGATTTTTCGACTCAGTATTGTTACGTTTTTAGAGATATCCAATATAATAAGTATAAATTTTGTTATTGTAGTAAATTTTTTTAAACTCAAAACTATGTTCAAATCCATCTTTTGTTTCATGACGAAATAAAGTATAAAAATTGTCATCCGTTAAATTAATAATTCTCACAATCAAGGTACACATATTATCCCAATTAATATAAAAGTCTACCGGTTTGGCAAAACGGAGATAATCGTGTACAAATTTCTCTTGATTGATCATTTTTTCCTCAAAATATAAATCATACATACTATCACCTTACCCTTGTTAGTTACAAAACTAACACAAAATAACTTATTTGTCTAGAGTAAAATAACTTTAAATCAAGCAGTATTTTAATTTTCTAATTAAGGGCTTTTTGTCAAATTCCGTGATCCACACCATTTGACAAAGAACTAGAAAAATACATTCAATTCTAGCAATAACGTATTCAAAACGTATTCAAATAAAAAAACCACATAGAAACATTGATATATCAACATTTCTATGTGGTAAATTAAGATTAAGATTAACCTAATTTGTTATAGTATTCAACAACGAATGATTCGTCGATTTCAGCCGATAACTCAGCACGTTGTGGTAAACGTGTTAAAGTACCTTCTAATTTGTCTGCATCAAATGAAACAAATTCTAAACGGCTAACAGTATTTTCTAAGTTTTCTTTAACTAAAGCTAAATCTTGTGAAGATTCTTTTAATCCAATTACTTGACCAGGTGTTACTAAGTAAGATGGAATATCAACACGTTTGCCATCAACAGTCACATGACCATGGTTAACTAATTGACGAGCTTGACGACGAGTATTAGCAAAACCTAAACGGTAAACTAAGTTGTCTAAACGAGTTTCAAGTAATGACATGAAGTTTTCACCATGTTTACCTTCTTTAATTTTACCTGCTTTTTTGAATAAAGTGTAGAATTGACGTTCAGACATGCCGTACATATGACGTAATTTTTGTTTTTCTTGTAATTGTAAACCATATTCAGAAATTTTCTTTCTTTGGTTACCGTGTTGACCTGGTGCATAGTTACGTTTTGCGATTTCTTTACCAGTTTCTGTTAAAGAAATACCTAAACGACGTGATAATCTCCATGTTGGACCTGTATATCTTGACATTATGAATTCCTCCAATTATGTTGTTTTGGAGTAAAATAATCCTTTTGAAAAATCGAATGCGTGCATTTCAACTTCAATTTTCGCCTTTGCAGCCGCGGTTACTCATTGACCTAATAAGGGTTGAACTGTTGACGCGCTTTCTTTTTTCACGCTGCATTATTTTACACAAGTGTTATTGTATCATAAATAGTAACTAGATTGCAATGCTTGACCAGCAAAATATTTTAAATTTATCAAGTTTATGCCTAGCCTCACTGCACTTTTAATGAATCAGCACTACCTTGACTGAATTTGTCAAGATTTGCGCTACTTTATTCAATATTAATAACTAAATTCATTACAATTTGTGCGGAAGCTTTACCTGCTGCTACCACAAATTCATCGAATGAAATAGCTGCATCATCATCGCCCGCATCACTAATTGCTCGGATAATGACAAATGGTACTTTCAATACATAAGCGGTTTGTGCGATAGCAGTTGATTCCATTTCACAAGCTTTTGCTTTAGGAAAATCAACGGCAATTTGCGCCACTTTTTCATGGCTATTAACAAATTGATCACCTGAAACAATTTGTCCAAAGATTGGTTCAATTTCTAATTGACGACAAACCTCTTTGGCTAATTGGCTATATTGTAAATCCGGATAATACAATGCCGGCATACCAGCCATTTGACCCTTTGCATAACCAAAACCAGTAACATCGACATCATGATAAGTTAAACTATCCGCGATCACAATATCCCCAACCTTCAAGCCTTTATGCACGCCACCAGCCGTCCCGGTATTAATAATTAAATCGACATTAAACTGTTGAACCAATAGGACTGTCGTAATGGTAGCGTTGACTTTTCCAATACCTGATTGAACTAAAATCACTTCTCGATTTTCCAAATAACCTTGATAAAAGGTTACATGATGATGGGTAATTTCTTTTAATTTTGATAAATTTGCTTTAATAAGGCGAATTTCTTCTTCCATTGCGCCAATAATTCCAATTTTCATCTGTTTACTCCTCAAAAATAGTTTAGCCTAAAAAGGCAATTAATAATACAGCTAACAATAATACACCAACAATGATGATACCATTGGTTAAAAACTGATCGATTTTCGCATGGTACTTCGCTCGTTTTCCTCTAACCTCTGGATTATCTTGCGCCAATTCATCAGAATAATATGTATTAGATGATGAGCCAATCGGTTCATAACCTTCTTCCTGATAATACACTTGATAGTGATCATCTTGCATCATCGAAGGATTATTATAAGACTGTCCATCATCTGGTGCCATATAATGATTGCCCATGTACCGATCCTCATCATTATTATCTGGATAATGATGGTTCTGTCTTAAAGAGTCGCCATTCAATGTTTGATTTACATCTTCCCTATCTTGATGATAATTTTCAGAAAAATCCCAATCGTTCTCATCTGACACATTTTGATACAGTTGTTCAGAAAAATCATTAGTTCGGGGTGATGAATGTTCTTCTTTGTTAATATTTTTTTGTTGTTTGCGTTTAAAAAACATGTTAATCACTTCCATTTGTTATTTTGCTAACCAATATTGTAAAGCATAAAGTGTTTTAACATCGACTATTTTGCCTTGTGACATCATTTGACGAATTTCATCTTTAGTAAACTGGTGTACTGTCACATTTTCATTTTCATCCTGTGGCAGTGGATTTTCAACTTTTGTTAAACCTGTTGCATGAAATAAAGTAATCTTTTCGTCTAAATATCCTGGTGATACATAAAAAGAATTAACTTCTTGCCACTGCTCTGCTTGATAGCCCGTTTCTTCTTCTAATTCTCTTTTCGCTCCATCAATTGCTTGTTCTAAAGATTCAGATTGGAAATCTAATATTCCAGCTGGAATTTCATAGATGTCTGCTACAACCGCTGGTCTGAATTGTTTCACTAAGACCACTTTATCTTCATCGGTTGCCAAAATGCACGCAGCTGGCAAATGGTGAATAATTTCGCGTTCAACAATGGCGCCATTTTCTAACTTTAATTGATTAACATAAAGCTGTAGTATGTGTCCATCAAAAATTTGTTCTGATGAAATTAATCGGGGATCATTTAAGCTTTTTACTTTATTTTTATCAAATTGCATGAGACATTCTCCATTCATTATCGTTAGTTTCACTTTAACTAATTTTTTCGTTGGTTGCAACTAAACTCAATAATTTACACAAAAAAGCTAATTATTATTCATAATTTCGTATCAAAACATCACTTCTTTCCTTAAAGAACTTATTTTTAGTATCGTTAATCTTAACGCTTTATTCATCTTTGCTTGGGAGTAAGAAGTTAAATTGTTTAAAATAAGATCTAAACCTCACCGTCTTATACGATTCAATCACCATGCAACAAAATAAAAAGGCTCTATACTTTTTGGTGTGGATTTATAGA
>NZ_KV805691.1:0-301 GCF_001811625.1 Globicatella sp. HMSC072A10
AATAACACACGAAGTCGCCAGGCTTTTGGGACCATCGCTGGTTATTAATATTCAATAGAGTGAAGCCTGTCTTCATAATGACAGCTAAAGGCGATGAAGTGAATGCTTGATAGCGAGCAACGGCATGGTACTGGCGTCTAGCGAGACTGGATTGGCTATAGGGGATGTGCCTTCCTAAAGACCTCCAAATCCTCCCATGCCGCCGGAGGCTCGCTATCAAGGTTATCGGTTAAAATATGGAATCCATAAAATTGGGTTCAGAGAAATAGGAAAAAGTATGGTAGAGGAAAACCAACAATAA
>NZ_KV805691.1:401-11504 GCF_001811625.1 Globicatella sp. HMSC072A10
GAGGAAAACCAACAATAATTTGACACTATCAATAATAAGGTTTCAATTGCAATTTGAAGTTGATTTGGTATAATAATAATATAATTTCATATCCATAAGGGAGTAACTTAAGGTTTGAATACCTTGTCAGTATCAACATCGTCAAGTAGATATATCTGCTGGTACTGTACTTAAAAAGTGAGACTTGTGCGTTCAATTGCTATTAGGTGAATTGGCGTAGAAGTCTCATTTTTTTTAAAAAGAACTTCTAATGAGAATATGAAAATTAAAATTTAGGAGGAGAAACATGACAAAGAAAGATTTTGTCCCATATCTTGAGTCTAGTGACTCAGTAGTCTCAATGTTGGAATCGAATGTTTCGCAAGGTTTAAGCGAAGCTGAGGTAAAAAGACGCCAAGAAGAGCATGGTTTCAATGAATTAGAGACAGAAGAAAAGACAACGTTGCTACAAAAATTCATTGAGCAATTTAAAGACTTTATGATTATCGTCTTATTAGTGGCAGCGGCAGTATCGGTTGTTGCTGAAGGGATGGAAGGTTTAACTGACGCCATTATAATCTTATTGGTAGTGGTTTTAAATGCGGTAATGGGTGTTTTCCAAGAAGCAAAAGCCGAAGAAGCGATTGATGCTTTACGTAAAATGGCCTCACCGAGTGCTAAAGTCCGTCGTGACGGTACCATTAAAAATGTTAAAAGTACTGAATTAGTACCCGGAGATATTATTATCCTAGAAGCTGGAGACGTAGTTCCTGCCGATGTTCGTTTAATTGAAGCGAGTTCATTACAAATTGAAGAGGCAGCTTTAACTGGAGAATCTGTTCCAAGTGAAAAAGCAGCAGCCACCTTAGATGCTGACGATGAGGTTGGTATTGGTGATCGTAGTAATATGGGGTTCTCAAGTACTAACGTTACTTATGGTCGTGGTGTTGGGGTCGTAACCGGCACTGGTATGCAAACTGAAGTTGGGCATATTGCGACCATGTTATCAGGTACTGAAAAACAATTAACACCATTACAACGTGATCAAGAAAAATTAGGTAAGACCTTAACAGTGTTAATCTTAGCAATTGCCGCGGTTACTTTCTTAGTGGGTATTTTACGTGGACGTTTACCATTGGATATGTTATTAGTGGCTATTTCATTAGCGGTTGCTGCTATTCCAGAAGGTTTACCTGCTATTTCAACCATTATCTTATCATTAGGTACGCGTACGATGGCTGATCGTAATGCTTTAGTTCGTACTTTGCCAGCGGTTGAAACCTTAGGAAGTACTCAAGTAATCTGTTCGGATAAAACAGGTACCCTTACTGTTAATAAAATGACGATTGAAAAAGTTTACTATAATGGTGAATTGCATGATGCAAGTGAAGCGATTGACTTAAATACACCATTTTTAAAATCAATCGGATTTGCCAATGACACGGAAATTGATGATCAAGGCCAATTATTAGGAGATCCTACTGAAACGGCAATGATTAAATATGCTTTAGACAAAAAATTTGACTTAAAAGGCGAATTGGCAAAATATCCACGTGTCGATGAAGTACCATTTGATTCTACTCGTAAATTAATGTCAACAATTCATCAATTAGAAGACGGACGTTATTTCGTTGCTGTTAAAGGGGCACCGGACCAATTAATTAAACGTTGTACACAAGTTGACAACAATGGTGAAGTTACTACTTTAGCTGACAAACAAGTAGATGAAATTTTAGAATATAATACAAACTTAGCGAAAGATGCTTTACGTGTCTTAGCGGGTGCTTACAAAATTATTGATGAAATTCCTGCTGATGTTAAATCAGAAACAATTGAAACAAATTTAATCTTTGCTGGTTTAGTAGGAATGATTGACCCTGAGCGTAAAGAAGCAGGCGATGCAATTGCTGTGGCTAAAGAAGCGGGTATCCGTACCGTTATGATTACCGGTGACCACGCTGTAACAGCGCAAGCGATTGCAGAACGTTTAGGTATCTTAGATGCCAATGACACCAATAATGAAACACATGTTTTAACTGGTGCGCAATTAGATGAAATCTCTGATGAAGAATTAGCACGTACCGTAGCAAATTACTCTGTTTATGCGCGTGTTTCTCCAGAACATAAGGTACGTATCATCAAAGCATGGCAAGCTAATGATGTGGTTGTTTCAATGACGGGTGACGGTGTTAATGACGCGCCATCATTAAAACAAGCAGATATCGGTGTTGGTATGGGAATTACCGGTACAGAAGTATCAAAAGGTGCTTCAGATATGGTCTTAGCGGATGATAACTTTGAAACAATCGTAGTTGCAGTAGAAGAAGGACGTAAAGTATTTGCGAATATTCAAAAAGCTGTTCAATTCTTATTATCTGCTAACTTAGGTGAAGTATTTACTTTATTCTTTGCAACTATGTTAGGTTGGACAATTTTAGAACCCGTTCATATTTTATGGATTAACTTAGTAACAGACGTCTTTCCAGCGATTGCCTTAGGTTTAGAAGGCGCTGAAAAAGGTTCAATGAAACATGCTCCTCGTACATCAAAAGATAGTTTCTTATCATTTGGTGTTTTACCAAGTATTATTTACCAAGGTATTTTAGAGGGTGGTATTACCTTATTCATGTATTGGTTAGCTGCTTATGGACCATTCCCAACTCAATTAGTAGGGGATGAACGTCATGTTTTAGCTGAAACAGTCGCATTCCTAACATTAGGTATGATACAATTATTCCATTCTTATAATGTGAAATCAGTATTCCAATCATTATTTAGTACCAATCCATTTAACAACAAATACTTAAATATGGCATTTGTTGGTTCTGGTGTTTTATTATTAATGGTTGTGTTAATTCCAGGTTTACAATCATTATTTGGCGTTCATGATTTAACTGGTATTCAATGGTTATTAGTTATTTTAGCGGGTCTAAGTATCGTTGTCTTCGTTGAAATCATCAAGTTTATTTTACGAGCAACAGGTGTAGCTGCTAAGTATGAAAAATCAGGAGCAGACTTTAAAGCTGTTAAATAATTTTGTAAGACAATTTGAATAAACAAACTCGACTAAGAGTGATTAAAATCAAGGCTGGGCAGAGATTATATCTGTTCGACCTTGTATTTTTATAGGCATTTTGTCAAATGGTGTGAAATTACTAGAGGTCAAATGGTTTGACCCCACTAGCAATAGGCTATTGATGGTGGGTGAGGTTTGAAAAAACTAAATTTTGTTGTTTGGGGCTGGGCAAGAAGTAGTGGCTGGGAAAAAACTTTTAAATTCTATTCAGTTTTTGCTCGAACATTAATAGAGCAGTGTTTGAATGGCCTTAAACGGCGTTTTAAAGACTTGTTGGATACCTACTCCTGCTTCGTCTGTTCACACCCATAATGATTGAATGGTATTAATTAAGCGTATTGGATTATAAAGTGGCTTGTTGAAATGGAGAAAACCGCTTAAAACAGCTTAGAACCGCTCGCTAGTTATTATGAATCTGTGCGGTCAATTAAGAAAACAGCATCATTTTATACTATTTAGGTGTGTGTTTATTTGTAAGATAATCGACAATTGAAGCTTACTCAATCATAAACTAAGTTTAATATTTAAAGTGAAAAATATTTTTTCAATAACCCACGCTTTTTTTGTTGAAATGTCGTATAATAGGCGATGGAAACGTAAAGATAGCAAATAAGATGATTAGAACCTATTAGATACAATTCCTTTATTAATTTGATTAGAGGTGACGCTTTGATAAGAACAATTGAAGAAGCAATACAGTGGATGGATGACCAGCAAACTGAAGTACATCGTGTAGGACTGGATAAAATTCTCGTCGCATTAGACTATGTTGATAATCCACAAAAAGGTTTAAATACCATTCATATAGGTGGAACAAATGGCAAAGGATCTGTAACTGCTTATTTACGAAATCTATTTATGAAACACGGATTTTCTGTGGGAGGATTTACCTCACCACATATCATGAAATTTAATGAACGTATCAGTTTGAATGGACAAGCAATTGACGACGAAACGGTTGTTCGTTTAGTGAATAAAATGGTCGAACTTAATGAGTATATGGCCACGACACCGTATAGTCGCTTGGTATTTTTTGAACTCTATACGGTGATGATGTTTTTATATTTTAATGAAGTTCAACCGGATATTTGTTTAATTGAAGTTGGATTGGGCGGTTTAAACGATTGTACCAATGTGATTGACTCTAAAGATATTTTGATTACCACGATTGGCAAAGATCATGTGGAACGATTAGGCCATACTTATCGTGAAATTGCACAACAAAAAGCCGGTATTATTCATGGTAATGCGGATGTCTTCATTGGTGAATTACCTACTGAAGCGGAAGCAGAAATCGAACGAATTTGTGCCATCGAAGGGGCAACACTTTATCGATTAGGCCAAGATGCAACTTATGAAATTCAAAGCCAATCATTAACCCAAGGCAGTATTTTCCAATTCAATAACCATGATATTTATTGTATTAATATGATTGGAAAACATCAAATTCATAATGCTTCCTTATCGTTATTATTTTTCCAACATTGGATGAGAAAATATGGTCATGTTATTGATACTCAGCTCGAACACCAAGCCTTATTTGAAACCAAGTGGATTGGCCGGATGGAAAAATTAAGTAATCAGCCATTAATTTACATTGATGGCGCTCATAATGAAGCCGGTTTGAATGCTTTGGCAGATACGATGCAGACCTATTTAGCAGACAAAAAGATTAAGTTAATATATTCAGGTCTCATGACAAAAAATCAATTAGAGCACGTTAATTTATTATTGAAAATGCCTTTAGCAGAAATCGTCTTTACGGAGTTTGAACATCCAAATTCTATGTTAGTGGATGATTTTAAATTGTTGGTTAAACAACATCCTGAAATAAATATTCCGACACGTTTTAGTATTGATTGGGAACATGAACTTACGCCAGGTGACCAAGATATATTAGTGGTGACAGGTTCATTATACTTTATCGCTCAAGTTCGAGCTCATTACTTAAATAAAGAGCTGGTACTGAGTGACGTATAAAAAAGATTGAATTAAAGTATTTTAACTCCTTTTGGTGTATCTATCACTGAAAGGAGTTTTTATATGGAAGTGAGTAAAAATCGTAATCTATTTATAGAGGAAGTCCCCAAACAAAGTAGACCACGAGAACGCTTGTTATATTTTGGTGAAAAGGCACTGGCTGATCATGAATTGCTGGCAATCTTATTACGGACCGGTACCAGACAAGAAAATGTGATTGAATTGGCTTTGCGTTTAATTCAAGAATTTGAAACTTTATATGGTTTAAATCAAGCAAGCTTAGAGGAATTACAAAGTGTTCCGGGGATTGGGCCAATAAAGGCCATTGAGCTAAAAGCGAGTATGGAGATTGGATTAAGAATTGCGACTAGTACCATTCCAAAATATGGGAAGATTACGTCGACCAAGGATGTGGGAGAATGGCTTTTGCGCGAGATGAGACAATTTCATCAAGAACATTTAACAGCACTCTTTTTAAATACAAAAAATGAGATTATACGACGGAAAGATATTTTTAAAGGGACGGTTAACAGTTCAGTAGCGCACCCGCGTGAGAGTGCGAAATGTTCCTTAGTGAAAAGCTAAGGCTCTTATTTTTATAAGAGAAGGCTTATTTCGAAAAGTAGAATGAAGGGGTAACGTCCGGAAATACTTTCTTTAAGCTCCGCCATGCGATTTGTTACGTAAATAATAAATGGTATGAAGCGCGGTAAAGTCGGCAGAAAAATTTAGCAGTGATTTGATATGCCGGAAGTCGGTTAATAAGATGAGGAGAACGAAGTTATGTGGACCAATAAGTAAGTAGAGGTTGAGTAAGAAGTCTCGCTATGAAAGACCTTCTATTTTTACAGGAAATAGCCAACTTACTTATTGAAAGTAGCCATCTAAGTTAACCTAAATGATAGAAATAAGTCAACATTGAAAGCAGAAGCTAGGTAGAATTTACGTTCGTTGAACTAGTTGATTGGTGACAGTCATTTACTTCTGTGAGAGCGAAGGCACGACCTTTGATCTGTCTAATCAACAGGGAGGAATAGCCTTCAGTCAATTGTGTAAAACAGTATGATATAAAGCACAATTGATGGAACGCGGTATGCGGTGAAAGCTGCACGTACCGTGTGGTGTGGGGGAAAAATTGGCGATAATTTCAAAAATTTACCTATCACAATTATTTAAAGAAGCCGTAAAATATCCAACTGCGCGAATTATTATTGGACATAACCATCCATCCGGCGACCCAGAACCATCGCAAGCAGATTTAATTTTTACCAAACGAATGATAGAGTGTGGTAATTTAATGGGAATTGAATTATTGGATCATGTTATCATTGGACAAGATAATTATTTAAGTTTAAGAGAAGTTACTAATATTTTTGATTAGGTTGATTGCGTAATTTTAAGAAATTTGAATTGGCTATAAGAGTCTAAATGTTAACGATAGAACAACTAAAAAATGATAGGGCTTGTAGTTAAAAAGATAACAAGTTAAAGATGAAACTAGATATTTTATAACATTGGCCAAGTTGAAAATAGATAAGTTTAATTTAAAAAATAATTGAATCACTTGAGCCTTTTTTTCAACGCGTCTACGATGGCATTTATTTTCATTGAATTGGTATCGACTTTGCATCATTATTGTGAGAGGATTCTTAAAGTTAAGCCATATTGCTTGTTAAAAAAATGAAAACGTGTTATAATAAACTTATGTTTTTGTTAAGGGAAAGTTTGAATTATAATTTGTTTTACCATAAGGGAAAGTTGATTTATATTTAGTTTTACCATTCACAGAAATAAATATTTACGTGCATAGGCACAAAGGAGTTCATTATTAATGGAACAAGGAACAGTTAAATGGTTTAATTCAGAAAAAGGTTTTGGATTTATCGAACGTGAATCTGCTGATGATGTATTTGTTCATTTCTCAGCTATCCAAGGTGAAGGGTTTAAAACTTTAGAAGAAGGTCAATCAGTTACTTTCGACGTTGAAGAAGGCGCTCGTGGACCTCAAGCAGCTAACGTACAGAAAGCTTAATTTTAATTATATCAATGATGCGGTTAGGACTTCGGTTCTGACCGTTTTTATATTATTAAGACAATCGCTAGCCTTAGATGCCTAAGTGCATTGAATGTTTCGTAATGATAACACAAAGCAATTGCTAACTTCTAGGTGACTTAATACATTGAAGGGGCTGAAAGCTTCGATTTAACCATTAGCGAATGAAGTTATTTTGTAAGGAACAGTAAAAAATTGATATACTATAGAGGAGATGAGGTGTCGAAATGAAAGTAGAATTAATATCATGTGGAACAGAATTATTATTAGGTGATATTATTAATACCAATGCGGCTTATTTAGCGAATGAATTAGCCAATATTGGTGTGAATATTTATAAACAAACAACAGTAGGAGATAATCCTGAACGATTAAAAAGAGCCTTAGAATTAGCCTTTGAAGTAGCTGACACTGTTATTATTACGGGAGGGTTAGGACCTACTAATGATGACTTAACCCGGGATGTTGCTGCCGAATTTATGGGAATGCCCCTTGAATTTCAAGAATCGGTCTGGCAAGAGATTGTTGATTATTTAATGGGAAAAAATCCTAATTATCAATTAGCTGATAATAATCGCAAACAAGCGATGGTACCACAAGGCGCTATTATTTTACACAATCCGATTGGTACTGCGCCAGGATTAATCTTAGATAAAGACGAACGGCGAATTATTTTAATGCCCGGGCCACCTCGAGAAATGAAACGGATGTATCACGAACAAGTAGATCCTTATTTGAAATCAAAAAGTCATCAAGTTTTTGCATCGCGTTATGTTCGCTTTTTTGGAATTGGTGAATCATTATTAGAAACAAAAATTAAAGATATTTTAGATCAACAAACGAATCCAACAATGGCATTATATGCTAAAACAGCAGAAGTATTATTAAGAGTGACCGCATCAGGTGAAAATGAAACAGAGTGCTTATCTTTGATAGAATCGGCGCTCCAACCGATTAAAGAACGGGTAGGTGAATATATCTATTTAGTCGGTACGTCGGAAGTTTCTGAAACACAAACCGAAATGCATCGTGTACTAGCTCGAACACTGATTGACAATCAATTAACGATTAGTGTAGCCGAGTCACTAACAGGTGGGGATGTGGCGTCATTACTAATTGAACAAAGTGGTGTTTCACAAGTGTTTAAAGAAGGGATTGTATGTTATTCCAATGAATCAAAAATAAGCACCGTTGGCGTGAAAGAATCAACGCTTAACCAATTTGGTGCTGTGAGTAGAGAAGTCGCAAGAGAGATGGTCATAGGGGTCGCAAAAAGACTCAATGCTGATGTCGCAATCGCGACAACGGGTTTAGCTGGGCCTGAAAGTGATGAAAGTGGTAAACCAGTTGGCCTAGTGTATGTCGGAACTTATTATAAGGGGCATATTGAAGTAAAAGAATATCACTTCTTTGGCGACCGGGCGCTTATTAGGGACCGTGCGGCCAAAAACGCCTTGAATCAATTAAGATTAATGATCAATCGCGTCAAAGATAAATAGGTCTAGAGGCCGATTAAAGAATCACCTTTAACCTGTATAATAATAATATAGAATAAAGGAGGTCTTTAAAATGCATATGATATTTCGTTATTTACCTTATGTATTATTAGTATTAATTTACTTCGCCTTACTAGCAAGTATCTTTACAAAGCAAGCAACATTTAAATATAAAAAAGTAACTCAAATTTCAAGTGGTGCCTTGATTATTGTCCTGTTTGCGAATTTATTGTCTGCGATTATTTCCGGTCGTTATTCAGATGTACCTGAAACCAATATCGTAGCCATATCAACCGGTATTTTTGCGGGACATGCACTCATTTCCTGGTTGTTTGATTTATTAGATCGCCGCTTCCACCAAAACTGGTTAAGAGTGATTTATTATATTGGCATGGGACTCGTTGTATTGACCAGTTACTATGCTGGAGTTGATACCTATGCGGTCCACCCGATAGACGGTATGATTGGCACGACCGTTATTATTTGTTCTTTGGTGGTAGCTTGTACTATTCCTTTCTTTGGAATGGCGTTGTTAATGGATATGGTCACTATGCGTAATCGTGCGCCTAAAAACTATAAATTTAAACCGACTCAAGATAAATTAAATCATTATCGTGAACATGGTTTATCTGAACAAGAAATCATCTTTTTCCGTCAACAAATGGCCGAAGCCAAAGAGCGGATTGAAAATATTGAAGTGGAAATGAATAAAGTGGCTAAATTAAGAGTTATTGAAAATCGTCACAATGTAGTAGCCGTTTCAAAACAATTTTTCAAAGATATTGTTAATGAACCTGAACGGGTAGCTCAAGCAGGTATCTTCTTAAATAAATTATTACCATCATTAGAAGACTTAACCGCTAAATATACCGAGATATCTGGTCACGTTGCTAAAAATAAACAAACCTATTTAATCTTAGAAAAAAGTGCTCTGACAATTGACAATATTTGTGAATCCATTACAGAGAGCTATGTCCATTTCCATCAATCATTATATAATGATTTACAAGATGAAATAAAATTAGCGAATCGTGCGCTTAATAAGGAAATAGATGACACAACTGAACAAGATACGATTGATGAGTTAGTGAGCGACCCATTTAACTTTGAGGAGGAATAATATATGGCTGAAAAAGATACTGAAAGCTTATTTGATGAATTAATTGGCGAAGCGACATCATCAGAAGTTGAGGAATTAATTAGTAATCCTTTTGATGAAAAAACAACCCATGATGAATTAACAAGTGTTCAAAAAGATTTATTAGATGCTCAAATGTTATCGAAGCGTCAAATAACGAATAGTAAACTGATTGACCGTTTACCTGAACATCGTCAAAAGCAAGCGAAAGATTTAGCTAGTCAAATTGACGAAACCAACATGAATGCTGTCATTGCTTATGGTTCCAATGCCCAAAAGAAATTAAGTGAGTTCTCACATTCAATGTTAAATCGTGTTCAATTAAAAGATACTGGAGAAATTGGTGATTCATTAACCGAATTGATGACTCAATTACAAAAATCTAATCCAAAAGATTTAACCGCTGAACCTAATCTTTTTAAACGATTATTTGGAAAGGTGAAAGCTTCAATTTCCGAAACACAAATACAATACCAAAAAATCGGTAGCCAAATTGATAAAGTAGCCATCCGTTTAGAACGTGAGAAAAACGAGTTATTAAACGATAACTTAATGTTAGAACAATTATACGAGAAGAATAAAGATTACTTTGAAGCACTCAATATTTATATCGCTGCCGGCGAAGTTAAAATGCAAGAATTACAAGAAAAAATTATACCTGAAGCGATTGAAAAGGCTAAAAAAAGTAATAGTCAAATGGATGTTCAAGTCGTCAATGATTTAAATCAATTTTTAGATCGTTTGGATAAGCGAACGCATGATTTACGATTAACTCGCCAAATGACGATTCAACAAGCACCCCAAATTCGTATGATTCAAAATACGAACCAAGCATTAGCTGAAAAAATCCAAGTATCTGTGCATACGGCGATTCCATTATGGGAAAACCAAATCACGATTGCTTTAGCCTTGTTAAGACAACAAAATGCTGCTGTTTCCCAACGTCAAGTTTCGGAAACAACCAATGATTTATTATTAAAGAACTCTGATATGTTAAAACAAAGTGCTATCGATACTGCGAGAGAATCTGAACGTGGTGTAATTGATATTGAGACTTTACAAAAAACTCAAGTTAACTTAATTGAAACATTAGAAGAAACCTTGCAAATTCAATCAGAAGGACGACGTCAACGTGCTTTAGCTGAACAAGAATTACAAGCAATGGAACTTGATTTAAGAGATAAATTACTGCAAATAACAGCAGAACAAAAGCAACAAGAAGCCAATCGCACTCAGGATGACAATTATCAATTTTAATACAAAAAACGGAAAGAAATATTGATTTCTTTCCGTTTTATTTTTTCAAAAAAGTCAAATATGGTTGGTTAAACTAAATTTTATGTGTCTAGATTGTAAGCGTCCTATATCAGAGTATCTTGAT
>NZ_KV805692.1:0-1233 GCF_001811625.1 Globicatella sp. HMSC072A10
TTTCTATATTTATTATCACCAAGCTATCGCTAAATATAATCTTGTTGTTCATGGTCAATTTAGCATTATTAGTTGGTGTCAATTTTCGTCAGTCAATAAACTTTGTGTTCTAATTTTTCTGACTATGACGCTTTATATAAAAGTCAACTTAAAAATCCCGATTTGTTTCATTTAAGATTCACCACTTTTAGGTGGGGATATTTTATCTTTAATCCGATAGGAGGGCCCCGTAATATTAAATAAATAAGCGTGATGCAAAATACGATCCACAATCGCTTTAGTTAACATTTCATCTTGTCCCATGATAGTATGCCACTTATCAAAGGTTAAATTACTCGCAAACACCGTAAAACGTTTGGTATATCTCCAATCAATTAATTGAAAAAATAGTTTCGCTTCTAATGGACTAATCTCATTAAAACGAACCTCATCAATCACCAGTAACTTATATTTAAAAAGTACCTTAATTTTTCGTTCTAAAGCCCCTTCCTGATAGGCCTTTCTCAGAGATTGGATTAATTTGTTGAATTTGATAAAGTATACACTATTGCGTTTAATCGCCACACTATAGGCGATTGAAATGGCTAGATGCGTTTTTCCTGTGCCAGGATTTCCTACAAGCACAACATTCTTCGCTTCCTCATAAAAGGAAGAGTCGATAATCGCTCTTATTTGATCTTCATCAATGCTTGGCTGAAAAGAAAAGTCGTAATCATCGATGGTCTTTAAATAAGGAAAAGCAGCTACTTTAACATTATACAAGCGGTTATTTTCTTCCTTGGCTTCGACTTCCTTAGCTATTACCTTATATAATCCAGACAATTCAACCTCTGTCAGTTGGCAATCATGAAATAATTGTTCTAGGTAATGTTGCGCTGATTTAAATTTTAAATACGTTAATTGTTCTTGTACTTTAAGATAGGCTGTCATATCGGATGCCTCCTAATTCTGTTGAGATAATATTTGGAGCGGGAGGGGCTTCTATCGCATTCTTTTCTACTTTGTCATCCTTCGTTTTGGCATAATACAATTGATTTTCAGGCTTAATATTTAAGTGATTGTCCGTTATCGGGTGCACATCGATAATGTTTCCGTTATAATAAATATGAAGTTTATTATTTTGAACGACAATCTCAACCGGTTTCCCTATAATTCTTTGGCAAGAGAATATTTATTATATCGGTATTGGAAGAGAGCGTCATTGGTAACATGAACTTTTTTAAGATGAAGGTG
>NZ_KV805692.1:1333-10911 GCF_001811625.1 Globicatella sp. HMSC072A10
ACATGAACTTTTTTAAGATGAAGGTGATAAGGGTGTCTAACTGCTGGGGATGGCAGCGGCGCTAAATCACCTTTTTCTTTTTCCAATAAAAATTGACGTGGGAGTTGAGTCGCTTGAGAAGCGGCCATATTATCTTCGTCATTGAGTTGCTTGAGTCGATGATGCATTTCCCATAATCCTCCAAACGTACCATTATAGTTATAGAGTTGTTCCACCCATTTATTTTGAGTTTCAGTTTTCCCTTTCGTTTGTGGTCGATACGGCATACAAGCAAAGACATCAATGTCATAATCTTTACAAAATTCTGAAAAACGTGACGTCAGTACCGCGTTATCCTCAGAGCTTGACCTTGGCTTTTCAACAAAAGCTTTCAAATTATCAATCACTAACTCATTCGGAACTCCCTCAATTTCTTCAAACGCTTCTGCTAAAAATGAGATTAAGTTATCTGTTGTCGGATTTAATATCAGGCGACGCACATTATAACGTGACCATGACAAGGTTAGAGTCGGAATATAAGCGGTGATCTTCTCACCTCCTTTGGTTACTAATTTAACTTTTTCTTTTAAATCAAACTGCGCCTGTTGACCCGGTTTCGTTTCAAAGCGTTGTGTAAAGGTTGTTCCATTATTTTGTTTGAATGATTGACAGAGTTCGATGTCATTGACGATATAGCGATAAAATGTGGAACGAGAACAGGTAATTTGATATTCCCTTCGCATAAAATAAAACAAAAGATCGATATAACTAAAGTGACGATGTGACTCTTGAAGATAAGAAAGCAGCAGAGGTTTAAAATCATCGAGATACTTTCTCCGATTCCGTGTTGTTTTAGGTGTAACCCCTTCGAGTCTTCTTTTGATGGTTTTGCGATCACAGTTTAATTCACGTGCAATCTTTGACAGATTCAATGTTATTTCTCCTTTCCGATACCATTCACTTAACATGAATAAATCATGAAGTGAAGTGATGGTTATACTTGCTTTTTCTGACATAATTATCACTCCTAAATAGACAATTATATCAAAAAAGATTACCTGATTTGTGGTTCATAACTAAAGAAAGTTACGTGCAACAAATTGGGTAATCTTATCTTAACTTTTATAACAGTTTGGGCTCATCCTTATAATAGGGTACTGGCGGAAAGGTATAGTACCTGCGATACATCAAAACACCCAGTGCTGCTACGAACAAAACGAGGGACAAGCCTTGTGAAACTCGTAAGAAATCGCCTATCCATAAGCTGTCTGTCCGCATGCCTTCAATAAAAAACCTTCCTGCTGAATACCAAATGACATAGCTGAGCGCCACTTCTCCTTGGCGAAGGAATTGATTCTTGTTCCGCAAAAGGAGCAACAAGGCGAAACCAACTAAACTCCATAAAGACTCATAAAGAAAAGTGGGATGGTAATAGGTTCCGTTGATATTCATTTGGTTAATGATGAATTCCGGTAAGTACAAGTTTTCTAAAAATTGTCGGGTGACTGGACCGCCATGTGCCTCTTGATTGATGAAATTTCCCCAGCGACCAATCGATTGAGCTAGGAGGACACTAGGTGCCAGTATGTCTAGTAAAAGAGTTAGCGTCATTTTCTTTCTTCTTGCAAACCAGTACACTGCGAGACCACCCGCAATTAGCCCCCCATAAATGGCAATACCGCCATTCCAGATGGCGATGATTTCATTAGGGTTTTGGAGATAATACTCCCACTTGAATAAAACATAGTAAAGCCGAGCCCCAATAAAACCAATTGGTATGGCCCATAATGCCATATCTGTCATAGTGTCTTCTTCTAGTCCCATTTTTTGAGCTTCCTTTGTTGCTAATGAAATACCTAACAGCATGGCTAAGGCAATAATAATTCCGTACCAATAAATTTCTATCGGCCCAAATGAAATCGCAACTGGATCGATTACGCTAAATAGAACATTCATTATTCAATCCCCTTCATAGCTTACATTAGTTAATTGATTTTAAATCATATATTTTTAGTTAAAATTATATAGTTATTTGTTTATAGGCAATAAACTCTCATTTATATTGTCAAACACATTGTCAGGAGTTCCTTCACCATTGATCACGTGGAGCAAATTTAGTTCTTTATAGAAGTGAATGAGCGATTCGATTAATCCCTCGTTAATGCGTAGCCTATTTTCGATCACTTCTGGTTTGTCATCTAATCGAATTTCTCCCCGTTTTGCTTCGTTTTGGGCATTCCCTTGTTTTACTTTTAAACGAAGAGCTCCTCATTTCGCTAACCGATGCCTTAACGTATCCTGACTTACATCTAAAAAGAGAACGGCGTCTAAATTCCGATTCTGACTTTGTAGGTAAGCTTCGAGCATGTTTGCTTGCTGTAGGGTACGTGGGTAACCATCCAGAACAAAGCCATTTTCAACATCTTTTGCTTGTAAGCGACTCTTAACCAATGAGTTTATCCACTCATCTGGAACTAGCTCTCTTTTATTCATATATTCTTGCACTCTGAGTCCGAATGTATCTTTCTCCTTGGTTGCTTCTCGTAACATTTCACCAATTGAATAGCCGTCAGGTGGTACTCCTCTGCGATTCTTTTATCTTGAGTGCCTTTCCCAGCACCGGGTAACCCTAAAAGGACCAGCCTCATAATTTTTCCTCCTTATAAACTAAAAAAGGAAGAGATGATCTTTTAAATTATTCTATCTCTTCCTTTCTTGTGAAACTATTATATCTTTACACGATAAGGTCATTCAATTATTTCATGTGCCAAATAATTGTTTATTTTGGCTCTAATTTCAATGTCATAGCATTGATAGCAACAATTACAGTCGAAAGTGACATCAAGACGGCACCGACTGCTGGAGTTAATGTTATGCCAATTGGTGCTAGTATTCCTGCAGCTATTGGGATTGCGATAAAGTTATACCCTGCTCCCCAAACAAGATTTTCTTTCATCTTACGTGTGGTCTTCTGAGCCAACTCGATAAAGGATTCAATGTCACCAGGGTCTGACTGTGTCAAGATGACATCGGCTGAATCCAATGCTACTTGAGTTCCGGCACCAACAGCTATACCAACGTCTGCTAATGCAAGAGAAGGTGCATCGTTGACCCCGTCACCGACCATGATAACTTTCTTTCCTTCTGCTTTAAGTTTTTCAACTAATTCATATTTATCTTGAGGAGATTGATTAGCTAGATAATCAATACCTAAAATTTCTGCAGCTCCTTGAGCCGCTTTTTCATTGTCACCCGTTGCCATAATCGGCTGAATCTTGTTCTTTTTAAGGGCTTGTATTAAGTCTTTACTTGTCGGTTTTAATTCATCCCCTAAAGCTACAGCACCGATTGCTTCGTCGTTTTCTACTAAGACACTGAGGGTTGCTCCTTTTGGAATATCCATATCCAGATTACGTCCATATGCTTTTTGACTGATTAATTGATAACGATGTCCGTTAGCTTGACCTTCTACACCAGCGCCAGAAATAACATCAATCGAATCAAAACTTACTGGACGTATCCCTTGCTGTTCTGCGTAACTAATAATTGACTGAGCGATAGGGTGACTAGATCCACCTTCGATACCTGACAATAAGGCAACGATTTCATCTTTCGTATATTTATCATTAAAGAGTTCAACATCTAATACTTTAAACTCACCAGTTGTTAAAGTTCCAGTTTTATCTAAAACCATAACATCTGCGTTTGTAGTCAACTCCAAAGCGTCCCGGTCTTTCACTAATAATCCCCGACTGGCCCCTAAGCTGGTACTACGAGCAGTCACCAATGGAATAGCCAGACCCAGGGCATGCGGACAAGCAATAACTAATGTGGTGACTGTAAAAATAACTGCCGTTGGTACATCAGTTATAACCATCCATATGACAAGGGCAATAAGAGCTACAATAACCGCAATATAAAAGAGCCATCCTGCAACTTTTTGTGCAAGATTTTCTGCTCGAGAAGATTGGCCTTGAGCTTGACTGATTAATGTTTGAACCTGAGAAATGAAGGACTTATCGCCCGTCTGCTTTATTTCCACATAGAGGACTCCGTCACCATTGGTTGATCCACCGATGACCTCATCTCCGGGTTTTTTTTCAATTGGTTTCGATTCCCCAGTCACAAGCGCTTCGTTTACACGTGATTCGCCACGCTGGATCGTTCCATCTGCTGGAACATTTTCTCCGGCTTGAACACGAATCAAATCACCTACTTGCAAGTCAGCAACTGGACGAGTCTCAATCGAATCGTCTTCTAAAACAACATGAGCATCTTTCGGCACCAACTCAGCCAATGCTTTTTGTGCGTCCCCTGCTTCACCCAATGCCTTCATTTCAATCCAGTGTCCTAATAACATGATTAAAATTAACGTTGCAAACTCAAAGAAGAAGTCCATGACATGTTCTCCAGTTACATATCGAGCGGCCACTGCGTAAACACTATAGGCATAAGAAACCGTTATTCCCAAAGTAATCAGGGACATCATGCCTGGAGCTTTTGAATTAAACTCATCTTTCGCACCCATGTAGAATGGTTTTCCGCCATAAATGTATAGAATTGTTGCCAATACAGCTGCTACAACGTCTGCATAAGGAAAGATAATTTGGAAAGGCAACTGAATATCCATCATAGGAGTAATGAGTAAGATTGCAATTCCTAATGGGAGTGACTTCAAGAAAATCTCCTTAAAGCTACCGTGATGGTGGTGGGCATGCCCTCCCATTGCGCCATGATCCATTTCACTGTGATCCATCGCACTATGATTCATCTTGCTGTGATCCATCTGACTATGTTTCATCTTGCTGTGATCCATCTGACTATGTTCCATTTCATTATGGTCGTGTTTTGAGTGATCCATGTCGCCGTGATTATGATGACTATGTGACGAATGTTTTTTGTTATTTCTCATTTTTAATTCCTCCTCATTATATTAGAGACTGATTTTAAAGTTTTAGAACTTTCTCATCTAATACTGCATATAATTCTCATGAAAAGGGTTCTATACTTTATCTCTATCTACTATCTATGAATAAATGGTATTCGTACTTTATACACTTAATACTGAATAGTTAGTTTCTGCTAAAGCAGCATTGAGCGTTTCGGTATCAATCTCTGTTTTACTTTCAAGTACTGCTTTTTTAGTCGCTAAATCAACCTCTACAGATTCAACCCCTTCAATAGCTGAAAATCTTTCTTGTACCGTGTTCGCACAACCTGCACATTTTACGCCATCTAATAAGACTTCTTTTTTCATTATTTTATTCCCCTTTTTTTATCTTCTCCTATTATATAGAATAGGAAGAAGTTTAAATCCCAGATAAGCTACGTGTTTTCTAAACAACTGCTGGTTTGAATCGTCTTAACCGTAAAGCATTGAGCAAGACCGATACAGAGCTGAAACTCATGGCGACTGCCGCAAACATTGGACTCATCAATGGTCCGCCAAAAATATACAAGAGACCCATCGCAACTGGAATACCTACAAGGTTGTAAGCAAAAGCCCAGAACAAGTTTTGTTTAATGTTTCGTAGTGTTGCATGACTTAAATCAATCGCAGTCAATACAGCGGTTAAATCATTACGCATCAGGACAATATCAGCCGATTCAATCGCCACGTCTGTACCTGATCCAACTGCAATACCGATATCTGCTTGAGCTAATGCGGGTGCATCGTTAATGCCGTCTCCAACCATCGCTACCTTCTTGCCTGCCTCTTGTAGTTTTTTGACTTCCTCTGCTTTATCTTCAGGTAATACTTCACTTAATACACGGTCTATACCCACTTGCTTAGCAATCGCTTTGGCTGTACGTTTGTTATCTCCAGTAATCATGATTACTTCAACACCGTGTCTTCTAAGTTCTTTAACAGCCTTCATACTATTTTCCTTGAGTGTGTCAGCTACTGCGATAATTCCAGCTAGTTCTCCATCAACAGAGAGATACATCGGTGTTTTTCCTTCGTCTGCTAAACGATCGGATTCTTTTTCCATGCTTGATAAATCAATCTTTTGCTCTAGCATCAGTTTACGGTTTCCAATGTACATATCTTTGCCCTCAATTTCAATTCGAATCCCGTGTCCAGGAATCGCTTCAAAATGATCTGGTTTAGCTAATGTCATGTTCTCTTCTTTTGATTTCTGTACGATGGCTTCACCTAATGGGTGTTCAGAACCTGTTTCGCCGGAAGCTGCATAATATAAAAGATTTTCTTTAGTAATAAGAGGAGTTACCAAAATATCCGTCACGATAGGTTTACCTTCTGTCAGTGTCCCTGTTTTATCAAATACAATCGTGTCTAAATTATGAGTGGTTTCTAACGCCTCACCACTTTTTATCAAGACACCATGTTCTGCCCCTTTTCCGGTTCCAACCATAATACTTGTTGGAGTCGCCAAACCTAAGGCACATGGACAAGCAATGACAAGGGTTGTTATGATAACGGATAAAGTAAATATTCCAGATTGACCTGCAATTAACCAAGCAATCCCTGCTAAAACGGCTAATGCTATAACAATCGGTACGAAATATCTGGTAATGATATCGGCCATTCGAGCAATGGGTGCTTTAGACCCTTGAGCATCTTCTACTAATTTTATGATTTGAGATAGAGTTGTATCACTTCCCACTCGAGTCGCGCGGTAATCAATGGAACCATTTTTATTGATACTAGCCCCAATAACCTTGTCTCCACTTTCCTTTTCCACGGGGATACTTTCTCCTGTCAGCATTGATTCATCGACTGAAGTGCGTCCCTCAACAACAACACCATCTACAGGCATACTTTCTCCCGGACGAACTCGAATAACATCTCCTAAAGCGACTTCGTCCACAGTAATCTCTTGTTCCACACCATTACGTATCACTCGAGCTGTTTTAGGAGCCAAGTTAACTAATTTTTCAATAGCTGAGGACATTTGACCCTTTGATCGCTCTTCTAAAAATAGCCCTAAAGTATGGAGTGTCAAAATAACGCCAGTTACTTCATAATAAAGTAAATCTGAAAAATTACCGTAACCCAGGCCTGTTGCGCTTGTCGCAGCGAGACTGTAAACAAATGCAGCCGCCGTACCAAGCGCAATCAAGGAATCCATATTCGGGTGACCTTTAAATAAGGTTTTGAATCCCTTCTGGAAATATTCCCAGCTCACTACCATTATCGGCAAAGTCAGAATAAGTTGTAAAAGAGAAAAATTAAATGCATTTATCGTTGGGTCAACAATATTTGGTAGAGGCATACCTACCATTGGACCCATGGATATAATTAGTAAAGGGATTGTAAATATAATGGATATCCCAAAACGATTTGAAAGTTGCTTCATTCTTTTTTCTTTTTTCTCACGCTTCTCTGCTCGTGAATGATCTTGAGTATCCGTAGTCTCTAATACGGCTGCATAACCACTATTGGATACAGCACCAGTCACATCAGATACTGAAATTACTGACGGATTATAAGAAACTTGCATTTTTTCTGTCGCTAAATTGACTGAAGCTTTATCTACGCCCGACAACTTTCCGACAGCTTTTTCAATTGTCTGTGCACAGGATGCACAGGTCATCCCTTCAATTGCAAAGGTTTGCGTCGTTACTTCCTGGGTGACCATTTCATACCCTAAATTATCCACTGCTTTTTGTAGATTTTCTACCGAAAAAGTTGGTTCATCGTACTCTATACTTAACTTTTCTGTTGCTAGGTTTACGGAAGCCTGTGTGACCCCACGAACCTTTTTTGCTGCTTTTTCTACTGTCTGCGCACAAGATGCACAGGTCATACCTTCTATGGCAAATGATTTATTCTCCAATTTTTTCACTCCTTATTCTCCATGATGATGTAAATGGCAATCGCATTGCCCTTCTGCACACTGACAATCAACTTCTTCTACTGCGAAAGCTTTTTTCATTTCTAATATTTCTTCTAGCCTTTGGATATCATCGAAGCTTAAGACATGATCTTCAATGATACTCCCTACTACCTTCCCGACATTCTTTCGACAAATACGGTTGAAAATATCGTCTGTATAAATTCCTATGGCTTCTTTCTCTTCAATATTGGCAGTATAAATAAATTTTCTTCCTTCTTTCTCTGTATTTAGTACGCCTTTTTCAACCAGTCGACCTAAGAGCGTTTTGATAGTGGCTTGTTTCCAGTCCATTTTTTCTTTCAATATGGAGATGACTTCTTTACTAGTCCCTCGATCATTCGCCCAGACTACACGCATAACCTCCCATTCAGCATCTGTGATATGAAGGTCTACAGCTATAGTACTCATATTCTCCCCTTCTTTCGTTTACGCATGTAAACATTAATGTTAAATACAGTTTACACTAGTAAACGATTATTGTCAAGAGTTTATGTAAATGAATAATTTGTGATGTGTACAGAAGTCAAACATTTGTGACAATCGCTTATAAAGAGTTGCTTAATCAGGATAGCGAATAGCCATCAAGTTCTTTTAGCCTGTCAAGGACATCCTTTTCCTTGACAGGCTAAATGAACTTGGTATAATGGCTCGCTATGATTAAGCGACTTTCTGATATTCTTCTACCACTTGGTTTGGACTCTTAAACCCAAGTGTCTTCGTAACGACGTTATTCTGACGTCGATAATAACGTTGATGCGCTTTAACTAACTCTTCCACACTTCTAAATTCCCGCTTTTGATAAAAATGTTCCGTATCCATTCGATGACTTCGTTCTACTTGACCATTCTGCCACGGACTATACGGACGTGTCTTCAGATACTTAATGCCTTTTGATGCTAAAATACTTTCGAAAATGGTCTTGGGTGCACTCGGATCATCACCATTCGTAAATTCTTTCCCATTATCCGTTTGAATACAGTCGATCTTGAACCCTAATCCTGCTTCTAACTCGAGTAAAAAATACGCTGTATGCGTCACACTTTTCTCGTCTACAGTCTTACAGTATCGCTTTCGTGAATACTCATCGATTGCCGTTATCTGATAATATCTAATCCCTCGTGTATCAAACTTTAAGCATTCTCTTGGTACATACTTAATATCAATCTGTACTTTCTCCCCGGGATAACTCACCTCTATCGGTTTCCATTTTGATTTGGGATACCGTTTGACTGTTTCTTCCGTGTTTTTATGCCATCCTTGTTTACGGATTATCTTACACATCGTTGTATAATGTCGATGATAACCTTGCTTCAGGCATTCAACATACACTTGAGCCAAGCCTTCGTGACCGTATCGTTGATACTTTGTTCGGACTAACTGAAGTTCCTCAGCTGTATGTTGATTAGGATGAGTGAGAGGGCGTCTACTTTTCGCTCGAAGACTCTCCCAACTCCCATCATAACGCGCAACCCATCTTGAGATTTGTTGGCGAGAGGTATGATAACGACGGGCTGCTTGGGCATAGTTTCCGCATTTTACCGCATATTTCACGGCGTTCTTTCTATATCGCATTTCTTCTGTTATAATTGATTTCATAGAGAGCTCCCTTTACAATGTTGTGTCCTAACTTTATTGTATCAGAAGCTCTCTTTTTTGTTTATTCTTTTGTCGTATATGTATGATATCCTAACATCTTTTTGAAGAATCTTGGATAGTAAAATTAAGCTAGAAAAATAA
>NZ_KV805693.1:0-332 GCF_001811625.1 Globicatella sp. HMSC072A10
CTCGGTAAAGCCATCCAATATGCATTAAATTATGAAAATACTTTTAAAACAGTATTGGAAGATGGTCATTTAGTCTTATCGAATAACTTAGCGGAGCGAGCGATAAAGAACTTGGTGATTGGTCGAAAGAACTGGTTGTTCTCCAAGAGTTTTGAAGGGGCTCAAACGAACGCTGTCATTCTAACAATGATTGAAACAGCGAAACGACATGGGCTTGATTCAGAAAAATATATCAATTATTTACTGACCCACTTACCGAATGAACCGATTTTTGAAAAAAATGAGGTCTTAGAGGCTTATTTGCCATGGAGTGAATTAGTCCAACGTCATTG
>NZ_KV805694.1:0-11419 GCF_001811625.1 Globicatella sp. HMSC072A10
GTATCAAGATACTCTGATATAGGACGCTTACCAAGCTTTTTTACTCATTTCGACTCTTTTTTAGAAAAGTAATCAATATGCATTTGAATTACATTCTTTACATATTTAATTCCATGCTACTATTTTTTGTCGCCTAAGCGAGCAATTTTTCCTTGCTGAATATAAACCGTTAAAATCGCAATATCCGCGGGATTGACACCACTCACTCGACTTGCTTGTCCTAGTGTACTAGGTTGGATTTTTTTCAAACGGTCTCTGGCTTCTGTTGCTAAACTGTCCACCGCATCATAATCAATATCTTCTGGAATGAACTTTTCTTCCATTGATTTCATTTTATCGACTCTTTGGTTTGCCTTAACAATATAACCTGCGTATTTTATTTGAATTTCAATTTGCTCTGCTATTTGACGTTCTAATGGACCTTCCTCACGAGGTATGATGCTTATTAAATCTCGATATCGAACCTCTGGTCTTTTTAGTAGATCAACTGCTAAAATACCGTCTTTTAATTGTGTTGATTGAATACTATTTAAATAATCAACCAATCCTGGTGTTTTTGGAGTTAAACGAATATTGCTTAATCTTTCTAATTCTTGTTCGATTAGATTTTGCTTATTGATGAAATAATCATAACGTTCTTGAGTAACTAAACCTAATTGATATCCCATTTCTGTTAATCTTAAGTCTGCATTATCATGGCGTAATAATAAACGATACTCAGCACGGGAGGTTAACAGTCGATAAGGTTCGGTTGTGCCTTTAGTAACTAAATCATCAATCATAACTCCGATATATCCTTCACTACGCTTCATTATGAAAGGTTCTTTTCCTTGAACTTTTAGGGAAGCATTAATCCCTGCAATTAAACCTTGTCCTGCAGCTTCTTCATAACCACTCGTTCCATTCATTTGGCCTGCTGTAAATAAACCATCAATAAGTTTTGTTTCTAACGATAGTGTTAATTGATGAGGAATTACAACGTCATACTCAATTGCATATCCCGGTCTCATCAATTGTGCATTCTCTAATCCTTTTATAGAATGCAATATTTCCATTTGAACATCTTCTGGCATGGAAGTCGATAATCCTTGAACATACATCTCATCTGTACCTAATCCTTCTGGTTCTATAAAGATTTGATGACGTGGTTTATCACTAAAACGAACAATTTTATCTTCAATCGAAGGACAATAGCGTGCACCTACTCCTTCGACTATTCCACTAAACATCGGTGCTCTGTGAAGGTTCCCTCTAATAATTTCATGAGTCATTTCATTCGTGTGGGTTAACCAACAAGGAACACTCTCTTCTTTATAACTTTCATCAGGTGTTAAAAATGAAAAATGATTAGGTTTCTCATCACCTGGTTGTATTTCAGTTTGATCAAAATCGATTGAATTTTTATTAATTCTAGGTGGAGTACCTGTTTTAAAACGAGCAAGTTCAAAACCTAATTCTAATAAATTCTCTGATAACTTAATAGATGGTAAAGTATTGTTGGGACCTGATGAATATCCTAATTCACCAATTATGATACGTCCTCTAGAGGATGTTCCTGCAGTTAAAATAACTGCATTCGATAAATAGCGCGCACCTGTTGATGTCACAACACCTTTTACTTGATTCTCTTCAACAATTAACTCTGTAACTAATCCTTGTTTTAAATCTAGATTCTGGGTATTTTCTAACACTTGTTTCATCGATTGAGCATATAACTGTTTATCAGCTTGTGCTCTTAAAGCTTGAACTGCTGGTCCTTTTCCAGTATTTAATAAACGCATTTGAATATACGTTTTATCAATATTGCGTCCCATTTCTCCACCTAAAGCATCGATTTCTCGCACTACGACTCCTTTGGCTGGTCCACCGATAGATGGATTACATGGCATAAATGCTACCATTTCTAAACTTAATGTTAACAATAATGTTTTACTTCCCATCCGGGCACTGGCTAGAGCGGCTTCCGACCCAGCGTGTCCCGCACCTACGACAATAACGTCATAGGAACCTGCTTCAAATTGTTTCATCTAATTTCCCCTTTTAATAAAATTCGACACTTTGTTCTATCAGTTGATTAGCGACATAAGTAAATTTTGCAGAAAAATAGGGTTTTCTATCTAAGATCCATTGTAGAAAAACATAATCGCCTTCCCAAGTCGGTTTGGCCATAACATCTTCATAGTTAACCCATTCCAAAGTACCCTCTGGACAATTTTCAATTAAATCTCCTGAAAATTCGGTGACACGGTAGACAAAACTATACCAGTCTTGGCCATCTTGTGTGAAATTTGGAAATGTTATAAATCCACATAATTCCATTTTTTCAGCAATTAAACCTGTTTCTTCATAAATTTCTCGTTTAGCACATTCTTCTGGTGTTTCACCTATTTCAAACTTACCACCGACACTGACCCATTTACCTTGATGAATATCATTTTCTTTTTTATTACGATGTAATAATAATAATTGTGAGCCATTATCGATATAACAGATTGTTGATAATTTCATTTTAGCCTCTACTTTCCTAGACAGAACTGACTAAACAGTTTATTCAATAGTTCATCTTGAACACTCTCACCCGTTATTTCGCCTAAAAGATCCCATGCTTTTGTAAAATCAATCTGAATTAAATCTACTGGCATTCCCATCTCAACAGAACTTAATACTTCATTTAATGAATCAACCGCTTGATTAAGCAATGCGACATGACGTGTATTGAGTAAATAATTAACATCCGTTGATTGAATTTCACCAGCGAAAAACTTCTTCTCAATTGCAGCTTCTAAAACTTCAATGCCTTGTTCTTCTATCATAGAGGTTGCAATTAATTCATCTTGTTTAATATAAGGACTCAAAGATTCCATCGTCAAGGCAGGTTTTAAATCTTGTTTGTTTAATAAGATTAAGCGATTCATGCCATTCGTTGCTTCAAGTAATTCTTTGTCAACCGGTTGTAATGTCTCAGATTGATTTAATATTAAGATAATCAAATCGGCCTGTTCTATCATTTTACGCGATTTTTCTACACCTATCTTCTCTACTACTTCATCCGTTTCACGAATGCCTGCAGTATCAATTAATTGTAATGGAACACCTCTTACGTTGACATATTCCTCTATGATATCACGTGTTGTTCCTTCTATATCAGTAACAATCGCTTTATCTTCGCCTATTAATCGGTTTAAAAGACTCGATTTCCCAACATTTGGACGACCTACAATAGCGGTTTTAATACCATCTCTAAATAATTTCCCTTGTTGAGCTTGAGATAAAATATTTAAGATTTGTTTCTTAACAGCCAATCCTGTTTCTTCAAGTTGCTTTAATGATAATTCTTCTACATCATCATATTCAGGATAATCAATGGTTACTTCTACTTGTGCTAGTGTGTCTAACATATTTTGTCTCAAACTACGGATTTTTTTCGATAAACTTCCACTTAATTGATTCACAGACGCGCTCATGGCCTTACTTGTTTTAGCTTGAATCAAATCCATCACTGCTTCTGCTTGCGATAAATCAATTCTTCCATTTAAAAATGCGCGTTTGGTGAATTCTCCTGGTTCGGCTAATCGTGCCCCTTGTTTTAAGACCAGCTCTAATATTCTTTGAACGGCCATTATGCCACCATGACAATTTATTTCAATAATGTCTTCTGTCGTAAATGATCGTGGTGCACGCATGACACTCACCATAACTTCATCCATTATCTCGTTATTATGAGGATCAATTATATGACCGTAATTAATGGTATGTGATGCGACTTTTTGAAGATCTTTACCTTTAAAAATTTGATTAGCATATTGAATTGCTTCAGACCCACTTAAACGTACAATCCCGATAGCCCCTTCCCCTAAAGCTGTGGAAATAGCAGCAATTGTGTCTAATTGGTACATATCATCACGCTCCTTCTTAAAATATAAAAAAGTGCCTAAACTACCCCTATTCATTCATAGGAGTAGTTAGCACTTTGACTGCTTAGTATTCATTTCGATTGAATTATACAAAAAATAGTTTCAGAATGCAACTATCGAAATCGATAATTGTTTATGAAAAAAATTAATTATTATATTATGAAATATAATAGGAGTGGCTAAGAAATAGAAAATTAAATGATTTTCGCTTCGTATGCCTACCCCAACACAGTGTAGTAGATTTCAAAAGGATTTTTAAAACATAGCTTTACGCCACTCAATCATTGTCATTAGCAAGCAAAAACGACTGAATTTATCATGTGTTTACCTAACCACCTTTTATTTAATTATGAAAACGATTGGTTAATATCCGTTTTCCACATATCATTAGGATACCATAACCCACCATCCGGATAGCTTATGGTATTAGGGGTCATGCCTAAACCATCAACTGTTAATTGAACAGCTTCCACACTGTAATGTTCTATCATAGTCATGACAATCGCTGGAATAATACCTCGTTCTGTCGCTTCACTTTGATTCATTGCTGCAACAATTCCCGGTGTAAAATCGACATTAATATAAGAAATTTCTTTATTAATTTTATTAACTGAAATATCTGGTGTTATCCAACCTAATGTTTGAAACAATTTTGTGTAAATATTAGCTGCTTCTTCATTCGTCTGAAATTTTATTGGTGCCACATCATCTACTAATACCAATTTATTATCTACTTGTTGTGGTGTTTTGATTGGGATTTGTACTTGAAAATAACTATTCTGACTAATGCTGGATAATACTAGGCTATTATCTGAATTAATTTCAGCTACAATACCCAAACCTTTAGCAAAATATTTTATTTGTTGGCCATCTTGGTAAGTAACTTCTACTACATCTTGATAAGTCGTTCCGTTTATATCTACTGTTTCAAATAAATTAGTAATACTAGCTATTTCCTCAGACGACATTTCCCAAGAATTACCTTTTTGGATTGGTGCCCTTAAAATTATTTTGGCCCCTTCTGTAGATAAGTTAGATAATTGATAACTTGGAATGATGGTGCCTTCTCCAATGCCTAAATCAGTGATTTGAGTTGCATCCCAAGCATAATAGTGATTTGAGATGGCTGTCGGTGTTTGTTCCCTTACTTGCATCATTTTTAAATTACCATCAACAAACTCCATATATCGAAAAATTTCTTGATCTTTCTCAATGAATTGATTGATTTGATTAGGTTGTATCGGGATAAAATCAACGATATTTTCAAAATTCATCGTCTCATCATAAGCCACTTCATTCGTAATCTCAATATTTATCTTTTTTTCTTTTCCCTTATTTTTGTGAGACTCTTGTTCAATATTTTGCTTTTCCGTTATATAGGCTTGTCTTTCTTCACTTAATCGAATCATCGGCTCTTTGCTACAAGCACTTAAAAATATAATGGATAAAAGAATAATAACATTTGGATGTTTCATTCAATAAATCCTTTCTAGATAAAATACGACGTATTTAAATTTTAATATTCTTTATAACAAATCAATTTTACGTAAATTAAGCTATAATTTCAAGCTTTAATCCATTGGAGAAAACTTAACGAATCAAACTTGTTCTTTCATTGAAAAATCATCAAAAAATGGGATAACTACAAAAAGCACTGAAAGTACTTAGTTCAGTACCATTCAGTGCTTATATTGATAACTAATTATTTTAATCGTTTTAAAACAATTGTCTCGTAAGGCGATAATTTAACGGATTGATTAACTACTTTGGCAGAGCCATTTCCAATAATTTTTTCTGCTGTTTCATTAAAACCGTCTGGTAATTCAACTTCAACTTCACCAGCGTAGAAATGACTTAAAACTAAAATTTCTTCCGTCTCCGTGGTTCTCAAATACGCCATCACTTTTGGATCATCAAGTAAAATCCCTTGGTAAGTCCCATTAATTAATGCATCTTCAGTTTTTCTTAAATGGATTAATTGTTTATAATAAGCAAATATTCCATTCGGATTATTGAGTTCTGCTTCAACGTTTACTGTTGGATAATTACTTGCTACATCTAACCAAGGTTGCCCGTTAGTGAAACCAGCATTTTTCGACTGATCCCATTGCATGGGTGTGCGACTATTATCACGTGATTTCGCTTGAATAATAGCCATCACTTTGGCACCATCATACCCTTTTTCTAACATAATCTTATAGTTATTATGGGTTTCAATATCATTATACTCTGCAATTGTTTGATAATTAGGATTAGTCATTCCAATTTCTTCACCTTGATAAATATAGGGCGTTCCTCTTAAAAATTGAATTGTCGTTCCTAACATCGCTTGCGTTTCATAAGGATATTTTTCTACATCGCCAAAGCGACTATTTGAACGTGGTTGATCATGGTTATTTAAGAATAGTGCATTCCAACCCTCACCATCAGACATCCCTTGTTGCCATTCATCTAAAATAGCTTTTAATTCGATGAAATCAAAAGATGGATTACTCCACTTTTCTCCCTCTTCATAGTCTACTTTTAAATGATGGAAACTGAAAATCATTGATAATTCATTTTCTTGTGGATTAGTATAACGAATTCCATTTTCAACAGTGGTTGAAGACATTTCTCCAACTGTCACAATATCCTCTCTTTGGCCGAAAGTCGCTTGATTCATTTCATTAATCCATTTATGTACGATTGGTGTATCCGTATAAAGTGATTTTTCTTGTGAAGAACCAGGTTTTTCACTATCAATCAAATCGGGGTCTTTTCCAATCACATTTAAAACATCAAAACGGAATCCTTTCACCCCTTTATCTAACCAGAAACGAACTACTTTGTATAATTCTTGTCTCACATCTGGATTATGCCAGTTTAAATCAGCTTGTGTTACATCATACAAATGTAAATAGTACAAATCTGTGTCACCAAATTTTTCCCAAGCGGGTCCACCAAATTTAGATTCCCAATTGGTAGGCAATGAACCATCCGCTTTTAATGGACGTAAGTAGTAAAAATCTTGATAATAAGGATCCCCTGCTAATGCTTTTTGAAACCATTCATGTTCCGTTGAGGTATGATTAAAAACCATATCTAACATTAAATCAATATTGTGATTTTTAGCCACTGACACTAATTTCTCAAAGTCTTCCATGGTACCAAATAATGGATCAATTTCAATGTAATTACTGACATCATAACCATTATCATTTTGTGGAGAAGGATAAAAAGGATTCATCCAAATCATATCGATTCCTAGATCAGCTAGGTAATCAATTTTCTCAATAACCCCTTTCAAATCTCCAATTCCATTGCCATCAGTATCTTTAAATGATTTTGGATATAATTGGTAAATTACTTTTTCTTTAATTGACACAGAATTTCCTCCTATATTAGTTGACTATGCTTTTTTTGAACCTGTAAATAAATTGGATTTTTTAAAGGTAATTGTCAATACTAATGGTACAATGAATGCCACTAACATACAAATAATAAATGAAATCATCGTTTCCGGTGTAATCACTAAGAATCCTGGTAAACCACCTACCCCAATTGAAGTTGCTTGAACGTCAAAGGTTGTACATAACAAACCAGCAATACCAGAACCAATCATAGCAGCCACAAATGGATAAACATATTTTAAAGTAACCCCGAACATTGCAGGTTCAGTAACGCCTAAATATGCTGATACAAAGGAAGGTATCGTTACTTGAGATTCCTCTTCATCATGACGCGTTAACCACCAATATCCCACTACAGCAGAACCTTGAGCGATATTAGATAAAGCAATCATTGGCCATAAACCAGTTGTCTTTGAAGCTGTATCGGCGATTAATTGTGAATCGATTGCATTGGTCATATGGTGTAAACCAGTAATAACTAATGGCGAATATAAAGCACCAAAGATAGCACCAAATAACCATTTTAACGGTCCGGTTAATCCTGCTAATACCACTGTAGAAATAATATTTCCTAACCACCAACCAATTGGTCCCAATACAGTATGAGCTAAAATAACAGCTGGTAATAATGATAAGAATGGGACTAAAATCATTGATAACATTTCAGGAACATGTTTACGCCAGAATTTTTCTAAGTAACCTAATGTTAAACCAGCTAACATGGCTGGAATCACTTGCGCTTGATATCCAATCATATTTAATTTAAAGAAACCGAAATCCCATTGTGGCACTGTCCCTTCAGCTAAAGCACCTGCGGCACCATAAGCATTCAATAATTGTGGTGATACTAAGGTTAAACCTAATACAATTCCTAAAATTTGAGTTGTTCCCATTTTACGAGTAACAGCCCAAACAATCCCAACTGGAAGGAAGTGGAAAATAGCCTCCCCAGGTAACCATAAGAAATGATTGACACCACCCCAAAATTGACTAACATCCGTAATGGTATTCCATACAGGTTCACCCGCAGCATTGGTCAGAGCGACGCCATCTACAACTTTTTGTCCTAATGCTTCAAAACCGACACCTTCTAAAACATTACGGAAGCCTAAAATAAGCCCCCCAACAATAATGGCTGGAATAATAGGTGCGAAGATTTCAGCTAAGAAAGCCATCGCTTTTTGCAATTTGTTTTGATTCTTCTCAGAAGCACGTTTAACATCTTCTTTAGAAGCCTCTGAAACACCTGACAAGCGAGCAAAATCTTTATAAAACTCTGAAACAGCATTTCCAATAATAACTTGGAATTGTCCTGCTTGAGTAAACGTCCCCTTAACAGAAGCTAATTTTTCGATATCTGCTACCTTAGCTTTTGCTGGATCAACTAAAGCAAATCGCATCCGTGTTGCACAGTGTGTCACAGCTGCAATATTATCTTTACCACCAACTAAGTCAAGTAATGCTTTTGCATCTTGTTCAAACTTAGACATAATATGTCCCCCTTTTTTAAAATCTGACCACTTACGAAATGTAAGCGGTCTTAAGTTAAGTATATTACAATTTAATGGGTGAAACAATGCTCTGTACTATTAATAGTTATTATAAGAATAGGCTTTATGGTTTATATTCAACTACTAAATAACGATTTGGGTCACGACCTTCAGAATGTGTTGCGATATGTTCAACCTTACTTAAATACGCATGGATTTGTTTGCGTTCATAGCTTGGTAATGGATCCAATACAACTGAATGTTTAGTTTTGAGCACTTCTTTTGCTGTACGTTCAGCAATTTGTTCTAAAACATTGGCACGACGATTACGATAATCCCCAATGTTGAGAATCACCGATTGGCGTCTTTTATCATATTGATGGACCATAATTTGAGCCAATACTTGTAATGAATTAATAATTTTACCGTGTTTCCCGATAATTAAGCCAGATTTATCTGTTTCGATATTAAAGATAAGTTGATTTTTTTGACGTTCAACCGTTATATCCGCTTTTGCTCCGTAATCATTAATAATGTTTTCTAAATATTCGGCTACTTTTTGATGTTCAGCCATTAAGTCATCGTGATGATTGTTTTCAGTTTCCACATTGTCAGAAATTAGTTCTGAATCTTTCACTGGAGTTTGAACAGCTTTTGGTTTTTCAACCTTTGCCGGCTCAACTTTTTGTTCTTGCTGATGTGGTTTTGTTTTTGATTTTTTTACTTCTTTTTTAATAGATGGTTCGGGTCTTTTCGTATGATCGATTAGCTCAGCTTTTTTTTCTTCTACTTGCTTTTCAATTTCAGCTGTTAATTCTGAAATGGAGGCATTTTTAGAAATTTCAACGATGGCATCTTGTTTTCCAAAACCGAATAATCCTTTTTTCCCCTCACTAATAATGTTGATATTAGCTTCAGCTTCTGAAATATTTAATTTAGTCAAACCGATTTTAATCGCTTTTTCAACTGATTCAGCTCTAATTGTAGTACTATGTTCCATCCTGATTCGCTCCTTACTATTTTTTAACGCGTTTCAATGCTTTGCGCAAAGCACGTTGTTTTTCTTTTTCAGCTTGTAGTTTTGCTTCACGTTCTGCAATAATTTTATAAGGATTATTGTAAACAAATGTTTGAATTAATGTAATCGCATTTGAAACAACCCAATATAAAGTAACAGCACTTGGTAATCCAAGTGAAATTAATAAAATAAAGGCTGGCATGATATACATCATCGTTTTAACTTGGCTATTTGGATTTTCATTACTTTTCATTGTGAAGTAGGAATTCGCAAATGTTAATACCGCTGCCAATATCGGTAAAATAAATAATGGGTCCATTTGACCTAAGTTAGTCCATAAAAAATGCCCTTGCTTTAATTCTGGGGTACGACTAATTGATTGATAAAGGGACATCATCACTGGTAATTGAATCAATAAAGGTAAGCAACCAGCAAATTGATTAACTCCATGTGATTCTAATAATTGTTGTTGTTCTTCTTGCGCTAATTGCATTGATTCACGATCACGATTTGGATATTTTTCTTTGATTTTATCTAATTCTGGTTGTAATGCTTGCATTTCACGTTGTGATTTTAATTGCATTTTGGTCAATGGAATTAATAAAGCACGAATTAATATCGTAAAAATAATAATCCCAAGGGCATAACTGCCGCCAAATAAATTTGATAACCAAATAATAAATTGAGATAAGTTATAAATAATATACCGATCCCATAAATTAGTACTTTCAGCACTAATTGGTTCGTTAACATTACCACAAGCGGTTAACACTAAAACTATCGATAACAATAGGATAATTTGTAACCATTTTTTATAATTTTTCTTCATATAGGTCTACTGCAACTCCTCTAACTTTTTGATATCAATAATTGAGGCAATTTTCATAACATGAACCAATGATTTTTTTATTTCATAAAAATTACGATTGACTATATCTTTGCGAGCTATTATTAAATAATCATATTCATTATTGATGGCAGGGGATAATTCATGAATCGCATGTCGTAGGAATCGTTTTATTTTATTTCTCTTTACCGCATTTCCCATTTTTTTACCAACCGATAACCCTACACGAAAATGTACTTGTCCAATTTTAGGGTACACATAAAGTACTAACTGGCGGTTAGCATAGGAAGTTCCATTTTGAAAAGCATCTTGAAAATCCTTTTCACTTTTTACACGATATTCTTTCTTCATTTTCTACCTCATCTTATACTTGACTCAATTATTCACTTTTCATTATAACGAATTTTAACGTAAAAAAAAATACAAATAGACAAATAAAAAAAGTTACCACGAAACGTAGTAACTTTTTTTGCATTATGCTGATAATTTTGCGCGTCCTTTTTGACGACGTTTTCTTAATACACGACGACCGTTTTTAGTACTCATACGTTTACGGAATCCGTGGACTTTTTTACGCGTTCTCTTTTTTGGTTGGTAAGTTCTTTTCATTATGACACCTCCTAAAATCTAAACCTTTATGTCAATACCTAAAACATTTTAATGAAGTATTGGCTAAAAGTCAAGATGCTATTGTTGATTTTTAGGAATAAAAGTAACATTTTTTTAATATGAAAGTTCTAAAATTAAATTAGCCACTTAAA
>NZ_KV805695.1:0-4839 GCF_001811625.1 Globicatella sp. HMSC072A10
CTTGACCAAAGGCCATTATATTTTTGTAGTAAATTTGCTGTGGACGATAAGATAATGGGCTTAACTTGTGGGTCATCTTTGGAGGTTAAGTACCAGAAGAATTGAGGACTGCGGTCTAGTTCCGAAATCATCTCATTAGTCAATTTATTATGTGGAATTTCACTTAAACCAGATGAAAATTCTTGGGCATCAGTCAAAATTACTTACTCTTTAGCCGAATCTACTTTTACCGTTTTTTGGGTCATCTGTTCAATCCGATTTGAAATACTTTGCGTGATAAAGTAACTGCTGATAGCTAATAATATTCCTAGAATGCTTATGATGAAATAATATTCGTATGGAGTAAATTTTCTTTTGTTGTTCAATTTTATCTAAGCTCCCTAGTTTTTCTCTTAATTCCATTATAGCCGATTGAAAAATTAATAATAGCTACCTTGGTTAATTTTCATTAAATTATTTTCAAAAATGTGTTATGATATTTTTGTATACTAAAATTAAATTTAATAATGAAGGATGAGGAGATGGATCAATGACAGTTGATGAAACATTATTGGTAAAACTGACGGAAGCCAATGCGATTGGTGGCAATGAAGGCCAGGTTCGTTCTATTTTTAAAGAAGCAACAAAATCGGTGGCCGAAGACTATTTAGAAGATGGTCTAGGAGGAATTTTTGCTCAACATACAGGAAATGAAAAGGGGCCTCGTGTGATGATTGCGGGCCATATGGATGAAGTTGGCTTTATGGTGAGTCAAATTACCGAAAAAGGTTTCTTGAAATTTGTTCCCATCGGTGGTTGGTGGAGTCAAGTCGTTTTAGCGCAACAAGTGACCGTTACCACACGTGACGGCAAAACATTCCATGGTGTAACAGGTTCGAAACCACCCCATGTTTTAACACCAGAGGCGCGCAAACAACCAGTGGAAATGAAAGATGTTTTCGTGGACTTGGGTGCTAGTTCAAAAGAACAAGTATTAGAATGGGGAATTCGTCCAGGTGACATGATTACACCTTACATTAAGACACAACGTATGAATGGAACGCCATTCTTATTAGGTAAAGCATGGGATAACCGTATCGGTGTTGCAGTGGCGATTGAAGTATTAAAAGAATTAGCAGCCAGTGGCCATGAAACAGTGTTATTCTCGGGTGCTAATGTTCAAGAAGAAGTAGGTTTAAGAGGAGCTAAGGTGGCGACTCATTTATTAAATCCTGATCTTTCAATTGCTTTAGATACGGGAACAGCTGGTGATACACCAGGTATGACCGAAAAAGAAGCAGATAGTATTTTAGGAAAAGGACCTCAAGTCATTATTTATGATGCATCGATGATTGCTCATAAAGGGTTTAGAGAATTTGTCATCGATGTAGCAGAAGCTGAAGACATTCCGTTCCAATATACATTCATTACGGGTGGTGGGACAGATGCTGGTTCACAACATCAAAGTTTAAATGGTGTGCCATCGATTGCGATTACAGTACCCGTTCGCTATTTACACTCTCATACATCAATTATTCACGAAGATGATTTCAAAAATACCGTTCGACTTGTAGTAGCCATTATTAAAAAATTAAATCAAGATACCCTTAAAACAATTAAAGAAAATGCTTAATTTGAGGTGATAGGATGAAATTATATTGTATTGGATCAGCGGGGGGTTACCCTTTAGGAGATAATGGAACAACTTCCTATGTGGTAACCTCTTCGGATGGTGCGTATCACTTGTTATTAGATGCTGGCAGTGGTTCAGCTTTAGCAATTGAAGAGTATATCCCTGTCAATGATTTAGACGCCGTATGGTTAAGTCATGACCATCCTGATCACAGTGCGGATATTGGAATTTTTCAACATCTTTTTTTCCTTAAAAAACCGGCTAGCAAAAAAGGACTCATTCCGGTTTATATGAACAAGAATTCGAGTTTATGGCCGATTATGATGACAGATGCCTCAACAGAGCCGCGCCAATATTTAATTGAAGAACCAATGGATATGGGTCCATTTAAAGCAAGCTTTATTAAAACAACGCATCCAGTAGAGTGTGCTGCAATACGTTTAGAAGAAAAATCAATTCAAAAAGTATTAGTCTTTACGGCTGATTCCGGTTGGCAAGATTCTATGGTCGATTTTGCTAAGAACGCGGATGTACTGATTGCGGATACAAATTTTCCAGCAGCTAAAGGGCGTAATACGATTCATATGACCTCAACAGAAGTCGCTACCTTAGCCAATATGGCTAAAGTAAAGCAATTGGTGGTTTCTCATATTCCCCCACAAGCGGATGGAGACCAAATAATGTCTGAAGTCACAATGGCACTTCAACCGACGATTAATATTATAAAAGCAGTACCAAAATTAGAAATTGAATTTTAAAGTGGAGGTTTGAACATGATTTTTGTAGACAATGAAAATAATTATGATGCTAGTGTCAATATTGCTTTAGAAACTTACTTAGTAGAGAACAAGTTGGTAGACGAACCGATATTACTCTTCTATATCAATAAACCATCAATTATTATTGGACGTAACCAAAATACAATCGAAGAAGTAAACCAACCTTATTTAGATGAACATGGTATTCAAGTAGTCCGTCGTATGTCAGGCGGGGGTGCGGTTTATCATGATTTAGGTAATGTATCCTTCTGTTTCATTAAGGATGACGATGGCTCATTTCGTGATTTCGCCAGCTTTACTAAGCCGGTCATCGAAGCCCTACATAAATTAGGTGCAACAGGAGCAGAATTACAAGGGCGCAATGATTTATTGATTGATGGCAAGAAATTTTCAGGAAATGCGATGTATGCTAAAGATGGTCGTATGACGGCACATGGAACCATTTTATTTAATTCAGAGTTAGACGAAGTTAATAATGCTTTAAAATCTCGTAAGGAAAAAATTGAATCAAAAGGAATTAAATCGATTCGCTCTCGTGTCACCAATATTGCCCCTTATGTTAAGGATGAATACAAAGATTTATCGATTGAAGAATTTCGTGATGTTTTATTATTAGAAATTTTCGGTGTCGCTTCAAAAGAAGAAGTACCTCGTTACCAATTGACTGAAGAAGATTGGAAAAAAGTTTATGAAATTCGTGAACAACGTTTTGGTAATTGGGATTGGAATTATGGTCAATCGCCAGCTTTTGATATTGAAAAAAGTAGAAAGTTTGATTTCGGATTGGTGGATTTCCGTTTTAATGTCACGAATGGTAAAGTGAGCTCTGCTAAAATTTATGGTGACTTCTTTGGCTTAGGCGATATTAAAGATGTTGAAGAAAAATTAGTAGGGGTGAAATATACTAAGGAGGATTTCTTAACAGCTTTTGACGCAATCGATGTTAATAAATATTTTGGTCGTGTAACGAAGGAAGAAATTATTGAAATGTTATTTGCTTAATCGGTGAGTGTGAGCGACTTGAACGTAGAGCTCATAAAATTGGTTGTGCGATTGAATACAATATTCGTTTTACAATGTGATTAAATGATATGAACCATTTAATAGGCAATCTTCGTTTCACAATGCGATAGAATGATATAGACCTTTTAACAAGAATTATGCGCTTTACGATGAAATAGAATAAATACGACAATAACGAACCTGGTGTGCTAGTTGAACGAGTGGTAAAAAGAGCTACTCAATCACATTAACACACCAGGTTTATTATATTTATTTTTTGTTATAAAATGCATGGACTAAATCGGCTGCATTAAAGTACTTTTGCATCAAAATTAGCTTTGTTGAGTATTGGAAATAATAATATAAAAGATGACATAAAAGATACCAGCTGCTGGCCAGATAATCCAAGACGTTGCCCAAGCATCAAAATATAAACTATAGACAATATAAATAAATAAGGCAGTCATCCAATAAATCGTAATCCAAGGCTCGATCTTTGATTTAACTTTTTTCTTTGAAGGTTGATACTCACCTTCTTCTAGTAACATTGCATAAGTATTCCGTGGTATACTAGTTTGGATTAGTAATGCAACACTAAACGCTACCAGAATTAATAAAATAGCAATTCCTATTATTGAGATAAATTCATTGGCGAATAATAACTCAGCAATGAGAAAACTTAAAGGTGATAAAATAAGTAAGACGATAGCAAGAATTAATTTACCAATAAAAGCGTTGCGTGATTGATGTTGCTTTTCTTGAATTAAAGGGATAATCCCTGGATCGAGAGCAATCGGCTCATTTTCCATAAATTCATATTCAGATAATTGCATCCCGGCAAAAATTAAAATACCAACGCCAATGGCAACGAAACTTAACACAAAAATAATGCCAATCAATGAGGCGGTGTTTTCGGTTAAATCTAATTTTCCAGATTCTTGCGCTTGCGATAATAGAATTAAAGCTATTGGCGAAGTAATTAAGATAGCAGCAGCTAGAGCATACCATTTAGCCATTTTTTGTCTTAAATCGATAAAGTTTTTGGCCATTTCCAAGGTGACTCTTTTGGCAGGTGTCGATCCTTTTTGAACCGATGATGATTCGAGTAAATCATCTTTTAAGAGATAATCGGTTGACACGTCGAATAGTTGACTTAGTTGGATAATTTTTTCTGAGTCTGGAATCGCTTGATTACTTTCCCACTTTGAAACAGATTGACGCGAGATGTTTAACTCCTGTGCTAATTCTTCTTGAGACCAATGACGACTCTTCCTTAATTCATAAATTTTTTCGGCTAAGTTCATTTTTATCACTCCAATTTTGTTTTATTTTCTACTTTAATAATAGTAAAAAGAGTGAACGAATGCTATCAACATGAGTTGACAATGTGTCAACTAGTGGTTGCAACTTTGATAGTAAGCGTCCTATATCAGAGTATCTTGATAC